>JAEUVW010000315.1 GCA_016786525.1 Chitinophagaceae bacterium | reverse complement strand
TCAACATTAAAATACGCTGCCAAACCCGCGGCTACCCCACCCAGGTTTTTCCGTTCCATATCCCGGAACAATCGTTTGGGCGCATTGTCCGTCATTGTTTCCTGCGGCAATACCACCCACATCACGAGGTACACTACAAAGCCAAAACCCGCAAACAGGCTGAGCACAAACAGCAGTCGGATAATGGAGGGGTCGATCTGCATGTAGTGGGCCAGGCCTGCGGCTACCCCACCGATCACCTGGTTGTTGGCGGAACGTTTTAAGCGTCTGGGTTCCTGCCGGCCGGCTGTACCGGGCTCTTCTGCTGTGTCCTGTGCAGCGGCAGGCCCCTGCTCCGATTCCGCGGCTTCCAGGTCTTCGGGATGGCCGATCCCTGCCGTGATGTCCTGCACATCATGGTCTGTAATGCAGGCGGCTCCTTTTTTCAGTCTTTCAAGGAAAAGTTCCGCAATCCGGATTTCTATATCATTGATGATCTCATCGCGGCCCTGCTCCTGTGCGAAATAGGTACGCAGGCTGTCGATATAGCGACGCAGCAACTCCCACGCCGACTCTTCGATCGGGATAATGCTTCCCTGGAAATTGATGTTGATGACCTTGTTCATACGATCGGTTGTTTAAAATTGTAATGTTATGGATGAGGTGTGGTGACTTGGCTAACGGCAGCGGCCAGCTCTTCCCAGGTGGCCTTCAGCTCTTCATAAAAAGCAATGCCCTTATCCGTAAGGGAAAAATACTTCCGGGGAGGGCCGGCATTGCTTTCTACCCAGCGGTAGGTCAGCATCTCTGCATTCTTCAGCCGTGTCAGCAAGGGATACAGGGTACCCTCCAGGATATGAAGGTTTGCCGCTTTCATCTGCTCCACGATCTCGGAAGGATACGATTCATTTCTTTTAATGATAGAAAGGATGCAGAACTCCAAAATCCCTTTCCTCATCTGGCTTTGCGTGTTGTCAATATTCATTTTCTATCCGTTCTTACTGCAAACCTACGAACTTATTTAGTACTATGCAATACATAGTACTAAATATTTACCGAATTTTCACCGATCCCTGCACGCGTCCGCCCCGTCAAAGCCTGTGTGGCAGCGCGTTTTCCTTCGTAACTAGCTAATTACCAAATTGTCTTTTACATTTGTAGGCTAAAACGGACAATCAACTATGCCAAGATCAATCAGCATTTTAGGTGCAGGCTTAGTAGGCTCGCTGCTCGCAGTGATCCTGCGCAAACGGGGCTATGCGGTGAAAATATATGAGCGCCGCCCCGATATGCGGAAAGAGCAGATCGCAGCCGGCAGATCGATCAACCTGGCAGTGAGCGTACGCGGATGGAATGCCCTGGAAATGGCCGGTATCAAAGCAGACATTGAACCCATAGCCATCCCGATGTATGGCCGCAGCCTGCATATGCCCGACGGCAGCTCGGCTTACCAGCAATACGGCAAGAACAACGAAGCAATCTACTCCGTCAGCCGCGGCGAACTGAACAAGCAACTGATGACTGTGGCGGAAGAGGCCGGTGTAGAGATCTTTTTCGATCACCGCTGCACAGGCGTAAACCTGGCGACCAACGAGCTGACATTTGATGTACTGGGCGTACAGAAAAAGGAAAGCGCAGACCTGCTGTTTGGCGCGGACGGGGCTTTTTCTGCCCTGCGCAGCAGCTACGTGCTGCACGACCGGGTCAATGCCTCGCAGCATTACCTGGAGCACGGCTACAAAGAACTACATATCCCGGCATCGGCAACAGGCGGCTTCCAGATCGAAAAAGAAGCGCTGCACATCTGGCCACGTCACAATTATATGCTGATCGCCCTGCCCAATATCGACGGCAGCTTTACCTGTACCCTGTTCTTCCCCTTTGAAGGTGAAGCATCATTTGCCGCCCTGAAGACGGAAGAGCAGATCCTGGCCTTCTTCAATAAAAACTTCCCGGACGCCGTGGCTTTAATGCCCGGCCTGCTCCATGATTTTATCCATAACCCAACCTCTTCACTGATCACCACACGTGTATCGCCCTGGCATTTTTCAGACAAGAGTGCCCTGATCGGCGACGCAGCCCATGCGATTGTCCCTTTTTACGGGCAGGGCATGAATGCCGGCTTTGAAGACTGCACCGTACTGAGCGGCTTAATGGACCAATACGGCGAAGACTGGACCACCATACTTTCGGAATACGAACGCCTGCGCAAACCCAATGGTGACGCCGTCGGAGAACTGGCCCTGCTGAATTTTGTAGAGATGAGGGATAAAGTAGCTGACCCGGCTTTCCTGGAACGGAAAAAGATAGAAAAGGAACTGGGTAAATTATTCCCGGAGGAATTTATTTCCGTGTACGAAATGGTCTCTTTCAGCCACACTCCATATGATACGGTAATGCAATGCATTGCCGCACAGGATGCCTTGCTGGCACAGGTGATGAATGCCGGCAATTTTGATACGCTGATGGCTACGGACGGTTTCAGAACGCAACTGGGAAGCTGGATCAACACCTATCATCAGTCGGTACAACAACTGGATTTTGGCACTGCAACAACTAAATAAGCGCTGGACGCTCAAACCTGCCCCTAAAGGGGTTGCTGAGCATCTGTACCAGGCGCTCAACATCCACCCTGTATTGTGCCGTTTGCTGAGCCTGCGGGGCATTGACAGTTATGCCGCTGCGAAACAGTTTTTCCGCCCGGATATGAACGACCTGCACGACCCTTTCCTGATGAAAGGCATGACGCAGGCTGCAGACCGCATCTGCGAAGCCGTGGAATGGAATGAACGGATACTGGTGTATGGCGACTATGACGTAGATGGCACTACAGCCGTTGCGGTGATGTATTCCTTTTTACAGGAGCACTACAAAGGTGTCTTGTCCTATTATATACCGCACCGATACCGGGAAGGGTATGGCATTTCGAAAGCCGGTATTGACTTTGCTATTGCCAATGGCTATACGCTGATGATTACGCTGGACTGCGGCATCAAATCGGTAGAGCTGATCACCTATGCCAAAAGCCACGGCATTGATGTGATCATCTGCGACCACCATACCCCGGATACAATTTTACCTCCTGCCTTTGCGATCCTCAACCCCAAACAAGCAGATTGCCCCTACCCTTTTAAGGAACTGAGCGGCTGCGGTATCGGGTATAAACTGATCTGCGCCCTGGCGGTCAGGTGGCAGCTGCCGGCGGAGCGTACTACCTGCTTCCTGGACCTGGTGGCCACCAGCATTGCGGCGGATATTGTACCTGTTGACGGAGAAAACCGTATCCTGGCTTATTACGGCATTAAAAAAGCCAATGAAGATCCCTGCCTTTCGATTGAGACCCTGAAAAGCATGTCCGGCCTGATCAGGGATATTACGTTGACCGACCTGGTGTTTGCCATAGGCCCGAAGATCAATGCTGCCGGCCGTATGGACGATGCCCGGAAAGCGGTGGATCTCTTTATAGAAAAAGACCCGCAGAAGATACTGGAGCTGGCGGCTGTGCTGATGACCGACAACACTGACCGCAAAGAGGTCGATAAAAACATTACGGAAGAAGCCCTGAGCATACTGGAAAATGATACGATGCTGGCCAGCAAAAAATCGACGGTGCTGTACAAAGAACATTGGCATAAAGGTGTGGTCGGCATTGTCGCCAGCAGGCTGATCGATTACTGCTACAAACCGACCATTGTACTGGCCATGAGCAATGGCAAAGTATCCGGATCGGCGCGTTCCGTTATCGGCTTCAATGTGTACGAAGCCATCTACGAATGCCGCGAATTGCTGGAAAACTACGGCGGGCATTTCTATGCTGCGGGCATCACCATGAAGCCCGAAAATTACCTGCCTTTCGTCCGGAAGTTTGAAGAAGTCGTGTCCGGGAGCATCGACCCGCGCCTGCTGGTACCGGAGATAGAGATCGATGCCGAAATAGAGCTGGAAGATATCAAGCCTGCATTCTACAACATCATCCGGCAGTTCGAGCCGTTTGGCCCCAACAACATGCGCCCTGTATTCTGCACCCGGAATGTATTTGATTACCAGGGCAACTCCCGTATTGTAAAGGAGCAGCACATTAAGTTTGTGGTGACCAACAGGCGGGGTATTGTCATAGACGGTATCGGTTTCAAGATGGCCGATAAGTTCCGGTACACGCATCCCGGGCCTTTTGACATTGTCTATACCCTGGACGAAAACGAATTTAACGGTAATACCAAACTGCAGATGAAAGTGCTGGACATTCGCCCTTCCTGCTAGGCGGAGGGTTTTGCAGCCGCAGCGCTGAGCTGATCGTCGAGTTTGCGCAGGTTCACATTGGCCAGCTGGCCGCAGGCAGCATCAATATCCTTACCGCGACTGTGGCGCAAACGCACATTCACCTTATTCGCCGTCAGGTAGGCCATGAAGGCATCTGTAGCCTGCTCGTCCGGCTTTTCAAACAGCGCATTATCTATCGGATTGTATTCGATCACATTGATCAGGTCGCAGGGTACCTGCCTGTAGATGCGGATCAGGTCGTCGGCATCTTTTTTACTGTCGTTGAATCCTTTGAACAGGATGTATTCAAAGGTCACATGCGTCTTGGTGCATTTGTAGAAATAGTTGAGCGCTTCAATGATGGCGGCCAGGTTGTTGGTCTCGTTGATCGGCATGATCTCGTTGCGCTTCGCATCATTGGCGGCATGCAGGCTCAGGGCCAGTTTTACTTTGGTCTGGTCGTCGCCCAGTTGTTTGATCATTTTGGCCACACCTGCGGTAGACAGCGTAATGCGCCTGGGGCTCATACCCATGCCTTCGGGACTAGTGATCTGCTCAATAGCCTTCATCACATTCTTATAGTTGAGCAAGGGTTCGCCCATACCCATAAAGACGATGTTGGTGAGGTTTTTACCCAATGATTTCTGTGCCTGCTCGTTAATGAGCATCACTTCATCCACGATCTCCTGTGCTTCCAGGTTGCGGATACGCTTCATGTATCCGGTTGCGCAGAATTTGCAGGTGAGCGAACAACCCACCTGGCTGGATACACAGGCCGTGGCGCGCTTTTCCGTAGGGATCAGCACGCCTTCAATGAAGTTTTTGTCGTGCAGTTTAAACCGGCTCTTGATCGTGCCGTCGCTGCTGACCTGTACTTCGTCGATGCCCACAGTATTCAGGGCAAAATGTGCCGCCAGCTTTTCGCGCAGCGATTTCGACAGGTTGCTCATGGCAGCAATGTCGTTGGTGTACTTATCCCATATCCACTCATACACCTGCTTCGCCCGGAATTTCGGCTCATTCCAGCTGAGCATCAGCTCTTCCAGTTCTGCCAGGGTATGTTCTCTTAAGGTTTTCATCCGTATAGTTTTACTTTCTGTTTTGGCGGCGCACAGCTACACAAGTCCAGGCATGCCCCGTTTCATCCTGCAAAGGTAAATTGATCGGCCCATATAAGTTGCTGTAATGTGGCCGCCCGGCAGGCAAAGTATTATAACAATTTGGTAATTCCGTTTACCTTTGCTCCCACCCAATGCGTTATATCACATTATTAACCGATTTCGGACAGAAAGATGCTTCGGCTGCCATTGCCAAAAGCATCGTGCAGCTGCGCAACCCGGATGCCGAAGTCCTGGAAATAACGCATCTCGCATCCGGCAAATTCCTGACGGAAGCAGCTTACCTCATCGCCTCTTCTTACCAGGAGTTCCCGGCAGGCACCTGCCATATCCTGTATGTAGGGGTATACCATTCGCGCACCCCTTCCCTGGTGCTTTGCGAAAAGGACGGACATTATTTCCTGGCGCCGAATAACGGCGTTTTGCCTTTGGCCCTGGGTATTGACAATCTTGCCCTCTGGCAGTGTTATGAATGGGATGATGCCACAAGGACTTTCAGGGAATGGCAGGAGAAATGCGCTTCCATTGCAGCACAACTGGCCAAACAAAAACCGGAGCGGCTGGGATTCCAATCTTTCGAACTGGACCCGATCAAACAGAAAAAGATGCCGGCACCGGTCATCGCAGACAATTGGGTGGATTGCCAGATCCTGCACGTAGCACACAATGGCAACGTGGTGGTCAATATGCAGCTGGAACATTTTGAGACGCTGCGCAACAACAGGAACTTCAGGATCGATCTGAAAGGAACGGGTAACATCACCATGCTCAGCCAGCACATTGGTATGGCGAATGAAGGCGAGGTGTTGTGCCGCTTCAACAAAGCCGGCTACCTGGAAATCGCGATCAACGGAGACACGGCCGCTAAGCTGCTGGGCTTTGCCACTTACTCCGAACACCAGCAGTTTTACAGTTCCGTCAAAATATTTTTCGAATGATCAAACGCATAGTACAGATGACCTTTGAGCCGCAACATATCGAAACGTTCCGGCAGTTTTTTGAAGAAAGGAAGGCAACGATCAAAGGTTTTGAAGGCTGTACCTTCCTGGAACTGTGGCAGGACGTGCATCACCCGCAGATCTTCTTCACGCACAGTATCTGGGATTCTGAACATCACCTGAACCAATATCGTTTTTCAGATTTTTTTAAAGACACCTGGCAGCAAACGAAAGCAATGTTTGCGGAAAAGCCACAGGCCTGGAGCGTAGCCGTGCAGTGATTGGTTAATCAGGCAATTGGGCAATTGGATAATTCGGCAATTGGTGAATCGGGCAATCAGGTAAAAAGTTAATCGGGCAATTGGATAATTCGGCAATTCGATAATTAGGCAATTAGGTAAAAAGTCAATCCGGCAATGGTCAATGTGGCAATTAGCTCTCGCCGCCGGGTACTACCGCTTTAACCTATTTAACTGCTTTAACCCTTTACCTATTTAATCCTTTAACTGCATTAACCCATCAAACTTATTTACCCAGTACGGACTCATACACCCCGGCATAAGCCTCAATCCCTTTTTGCAGGTCAAAATAATCGATTGCTCCTTTGCGGATCTCTGCAGGGTGGCTCATTTCTGTTTTCAACCTCCGGATCGCATCGGCAAAGCCTTCTTTGTCGAAACTGTGTACCAGTTCCCCGGATTTATATTTGTTGATGATCAGGTCGGAGTCTCCCACCCCGGCATTGCAGATCACCGGTACGCCCATAGCCATCAGTTCTCCCTGCTTTACCGGTGAGGAAGCTTTTTTGGAAAAGGCATTTTTAATAAAGAATAAGCCGAAGTCCATCATGGAAATATAGTAGGGCATTTCATTGCGGCCGGCGTTGATAATACGGATCGCATCCCGGTCAATACGTGCTTTTGAGGCGGCCTGGCGGATCAGTTCTTTCGGTTCATTGCTTACAAAAAACAAAAGAGTATCGGGGTGCTCTTTCAGCCAATGGCTGAAAAACGCCATCATTTCATCCAGGAGATACCAGGTACCCAGGGAGCCTACATAACCCAGGATCAGTTTATTGCCAGGAAGATCGGCCTTGCGCCGGAGTGCGGCTAACTGGTCGGCCTTCAGGGATTCGGGATCAAAAAGCTGCGTGTCTACGCAGCAGGGAATCACGCTGATGGGTGCGCTTTGCACCGCCCAGCCCCCTATCTCCTCTTTGGCCGTATAGGTCAGGGAAACAACCGCCGCCGCTTCCTGCAAAAATTGTTTTTCCCGGATTTTAAAATACGTGTAAACGCGCTTGTATACCGGGTTTCCTAAGTTCCAGAGTCCGCCGTCTACCCGCTCGTTTGCCCAGAACCCCCTCATGTCGAAGATGAACGGGGTGCCGAATTTGCGCTTCATCCACAGCCCGACCAATGCAGCAACGTAGCTGCGGCAGTGTACGATATCAAAAGAGATTTTCTGATGAAGGGCTGCAGCAGTTTTCTTCATATTGCGCACATCCTTTATCGTAGACAAAACGGGTGGCTTTCGGGTGTACATCACCGGCTGCCAGTTGATATGATGCTTACTGCAGATGGCCTGCACCTGCTCTTTAAAGTGCCAGCGTTCGCTTTTTTCGCAACTGAGCAAAGTGATCTTATACCCCATGGCGGACAGGCCGGCCAGGTAGGGTAACACTTGGCTCTGTCCCAGCGGATCGGTCATTCCGTCGTACGAGATATAAAGAATATTGGCACCCATCAAGTCTTATATTTGGTTATCCTGGCAAACTTATCTTTAAATTTTAAAAATCTGCGCTCAAATAAGTGAAAGCTTAGTAAAGCCAGGCCAATAGTTATCAAAAGTGACAAAATTCCTTCTAAAAAGATCACCTGGTACACATTTTTGTTCCAGCCCAGCCGCGCCAGCACCTTGGCAGTGACCAAAATGCCGATCATATGCAGGCAGTATAATCCGTAGGTATAGGTGCCGAGCTTCGAGATCAGCCTGAAACGGGACAGTTTGAACAGGGAGTGGGTACTGAAGTTTTGTTCCAGTATGATCCAGGCAAACAATACCGACATCAGCAGGCGGTCTGCTGCCAAAAGCAAAGGCCCGTGATAGAAGAGCTCCTGCCGGTACAGGTAAGCCCCCAGGGTGAGCATATACAATAAGAGTATGGCCCATTTGGGTGTCTGCGTTACCAGTTCCAGGAAATGTTTACTCCGGTAAGCCAGCAAGGCCGCCAAAGCCCCGACCGTCATATCTGAAATACAGGCCAGGGTATGCATCTCCAGCACAAGCCAGTTTTCCGCATGGTAATAGCGAAAACCGAATGAGAACAGGATGATGGACGAGAAAAGGTACCCGTAATACCGGGGCGGGCATAGATACAGGAGCAGGGGCCAGAACAGGTAAAACTGTTCCTCGATGGCAACAGACCATAAAATGCCCAATACCGAAGCGTCCGGCAAGCCGTGCCTGATAAAATCGAAATTGTTGAGGAAGGTAAGGTAGCAGCCTAAATGCGCAGTTTCTGCAGGGACCTGGCCCAGCGCCGTTTTCAGCCAGGGGAAAATAACAAAACCGAAAAAGACGCAAAAATAGAACAGGGGCCAGATACGCAGTATCCTCCGGATATAAAAATTACCGACCTTGATCGTACCAAAGCGTTCCTTTTCCGCCAGCAGCAGGTAGGTGATCAGGAAACCACTCAGCACAAAAAAGAAATTTACACCGAGGTTCCCGTTTGCCGCTATAACATTTTTGACCCAATAGTACAGGCCCGTGGACCTGATATCCGCATAGTCCGTCGCAAAAGAGTGGTACAAAAAGACGCTGAGAAAGCAAAAAAAACGGAGGCCGTCCAGGTTGGGAAAAAAGATACGCAGCTTTGGCGCCGCCTGTCCGTCCGAAGGGTTATGACTCATGTAGTGCTTGCTTTTTGCTTCTTGCTTTGGTTAAAATACCACCAGTGCAGCACCAGCAAAGCCCATACGCGATTGTACAGGTAGGTCTTTCCGCCCATGTATTGCTTCACAATGCTGTTCACCATACCTGCATCTACCATGCCAGCATATTCAATTTTCTGTTTACTGAGGTATTGATTGACCAAAGGTTTTAATTCATGGGCCAGCCACTTGTTGAGCGGAATAGAGAAGCCTTTTTTGGGGCGTTCAAACAACTCACGCGGCACCATATCATAGAGTACTTTCTTCATCAGGTACTTGGCGCCGTATGCATCATTGATCTTTAACGACAAGGGCACATTCAAGGAAAACTCTACCAGCTCCCGGTCCAGCAGGGGCACCCTTGTTTCCAGGCCATAATGCATGCTGGCACGGTCTACCTTTACAAGCAGGTCGTCTTTCAGGTAGTGCTCTACATCCCAGAATGCCTGCCGTTCGCGACTGCTGCCCCGTTCCGGCAACTGGTTCAGTTCGTTGAAGTCAAAGTCCTTTTTCATCATCAGTTTCCGCAATTCCTGTTCACTGAAAAGGTATTGCTCCTGCGAAAAAATATGACTGGCCATGCGTTTGGCAGATGGAAAATTAAAGACCAGGCCTGCCCGGCGGTAGCGTTCATTCATCAATTTGCTCGCCAAGAAAAACGGCTTGCGCAACAACTGCATTTTCGCCTGGCTCAACCGTTCCGCCCATTGGTACATGCCATATCCCTGGAAAAACTCATCGCCCCCGTCGCCGGAAAGCGTAACGGTGACGTGTTGCCGGGCCAGTTTGGAGACCAGCATGGTCGGAAATGCTGAAGAATCGGCAAAGGGTTCGTCGTATACCTCCAGGAATTCCGGTACCAGTGCCAGGATGTCATCCGCACTCACTTTAAATGTGTGGTGCTGTGTACCCAGATGCGCAGCCACCTGCGCGGCATACACAGACTCGTCAAATGCTGCATCTTCAAAGCCAATGCTGTACGTGTTTATTTTTTTGCTGCTCACCTTGGATGCTACAGCAGACACCAGGCTGGAGTCGATACCGCCGCTCAGGAAGGTCCCCAGCGGCACATCGCTGATCATCTGGCGCTCAACAGAGGCAAATAATTTTTCCCGGTACTGCTCCAGTACCACATTTTCTTCATCCTGCGGATTATGGAGATAATGATCCGCAGCATTCCAGTACCGGGTACGGTTCCACTCCCCGCTGGCTATATCAAAGCAGGCGTAGTTCCCTGCCGGGAATTTTTTGATCCCTCGGTAGATGGTCATGGGTTCCGGTATGTAACCCAGGTGCAGGAAATGCGCTACTGCTTTCCTGCTGACGATAAAGGCAGAATCGCCCTTGTTCTTGTCCATCGCACAAATCGCTTTCAGCTCTGATGCAAAGACCAGTTTGCCCTTATCTCTCTGGATGAACAAGGGTTTGACGCCCAGCTGGTCGCGGCACAGCCAGATTTTCCGCTCTTTACTATCATAGATTGCGAAGGCGAAAATACCATTCAGCCAGGCAAAACTTGCAGCACCGTATTTTGAAAAAAGTTCAAGAATCACTTCCGTATCCCCTGTTGTTTTCCAGGCGAAGTCCGGTAGTTTTTTCTTTAATTCCTTAAAGTTATACACCTCCCCGTTGTAGGTAATGACAAAGCGGCCGTCGGCAGAGTGCATCGGTTGGTTTGCCCCCTGCGACACGTCTATAATGCTTAAGCGCCGGTGTCCCAGGAAAACCCGGCCGTCTGACGAGCTATAGTATCCGCCTGCGTCCGGCCCCCGATGCGTCAATAAATCTGTTGCCTGCCTGAAGAATAATTCATTGCCCGGCTCTTTTAGGAACATCCCTGCAATACCACACATTATCGTAAATCCCTTTTTGAAAAATAGAAGATAGCGGAATCCCCATCCAGCATATTGTTCAGCTCTATTGCTTTAGACTTAAACGTTTGACGCTGGTCCGGGGTAAAGTAATTGTGCTCAGCCAGTAAGGTCAGATTTCTGCTGTATTTTTCACTGCCTAAAAACTGGAAATCGGTTGAATTGTAAATGACCTCCTTAAGCTGGAAAGCACATTCGTCGGCCAGCAACTGCATACTCTTCGTAGTATGGAGATAAAAGTGCCTTGGGGCGTCCAGTTGGACCCAGTTGGCCTTATACTTTCTCCAGGCATACGAATCTGCTACCGGTATGCTGATCAGCAGCTGCCCCTCATCGCTCAGTAAGGTGTACGCTCTTTTAAGGACTTCATAAGGATTGTCCATATGCTCAAAAGAGTGATTCAGCATGATGAAGTCATACTGACCCGCATGCTCGAAAATACTTTCTTTATAGATTTTTACCCCGCATTGGTAAAAAATGTTCTTCTCAATAAACGGATCAATACCCGAAAGGTTATTAAACCCGTTATACTTCATGTTCAATAGTAAACTCCCGCTGCCACATCCGATATCCAGAATCCTGGAGTCGAAATTTATTTTGTTCCTGAGCAGCCAGGGTAAGTTATCCTTTACAAAAAGGGAAACAATTGCACCAATCGGTGACGATGCTATTTTTAAATTCCGGGTATGGTGCTTTTTAAGAAATTTCTTTACCCGGTTGGTCAGGGAGGGGTTGATGATATATTGCTCTCCTTCGTTAACATAGGAATAGTAGTGGCCGGGATAGTATTTTCCCAGCTCTTCGGGAATGCTGACAATCTGGACACAACCGCAATGGCTGCATTCGCTGTAAGTAAATTTATCTTTCATACCAAGCATCATTTCTAATGCGACATACGATTTGTTGTTGTCACGATTCGAACAGATCCTACAGGCAAATGATTCCATGAGTCTTGGCTTGAAATTACTTATTATAATTATTTAATTAATATGTGATTTTATAGGAATGCAAACATAAGACAATATTACTATTAAGCCCTGCAACAATTTATTGCCAGCCGGACAAGATCCGTTTAATTCCTTCTTTGTAAGGAAGGAGTTCCCGTCCCAGCAATTCACGCATACGGCTATTGTCCGGCTGCCTGCGGGTCATGTCCCCGTCTTTTAAGGGCGGAAGGTGGATCAGCCTGGACGAGGAACCTGTTAATTCTATTATGGTCTGGGCCAGCTCCTTTATCGTTATCGCAACATCAGAACCAATATTGTACACTTCATTCTTGTACGATTCATCAAAAAAAGTTTTTAAGCAGGCGTCAATGTTATCGTCTATATAGCAGAAAGTGCGTGATTGCGAGCCGTCGCCGTAAATGGTAATGTCCTGGTTTTTCAGTGCGGCCTTTAAGAATTTGGACATCACAAAATCAGAACTTTGCTTGGGTCCGTAAGTATTGAAGAAGCGGAATATGGTAAAGTCAAGCCCATATTCCTGGTAGTAGGAGCGGCAATAAGCCTCACCGATATTCTTGACCACTGCGTAGGGCAACCTGCTGTTTAAGGGTGTAGTGACCTCGTGTTGCGGCAAGACAACCGGTTCGCCGTATACTTCTGAAGAGGAGGAGTAAAATACCCGCTCCACCCCGGTGCTTTTACAAAGATCCAGCACATTCCGGATGCCTTCGATATCTCTCAGCACCATCACGGGGTTTTCCAATGTCCGTAAAACACCTACTACAGCGGCATAATGAAAGACATAATCGAACTTATGAGAGATCATGATCGGGGCAATGTCATTATAATTATTGACATCACATTTAATGAACTTACAGTTACTGTGGTCCGGGATGTTCTCTGTCTTTCCTGTCAGGAGATTGTCCACCAACACCACTTCCATGTTCCCTAACTGCAGCAACTTATCGGCAAGGCTGCTGGGTACAAAACCTGCGCCGCCGGTTATCAGAATTTTTACCATTTGATCAGTATGTTTTTAACTGTTGCATAAAATCTTTTCGTGCTCAATAAGCGCCCACTGTCGGTGAATGCTTTAAACAAATAATTTATGCTTTTCAATTTGTAGCTGGCGTCGTTGGCCAGGTGGAGTGCAATGTACGAATTGGCATCCATCTTTATCCTATTGAAGTCCTTGCCAAAATAATTCAAAGTTGTCGTATCCTGCGCCAGATAATGGATCAGCAATTGCAGGCGCCGGATCAACTTTTCGCCATGGATCGTTCTCACGCTACGCGCGTCGTGGTCGATGACCAGGGACGTAATGTCATTGGTATAGTAAAGAGGGTAACGGGCTGTGAGGCGGCACCACAATTCATAGTCTTCCGATGCTGACAAGGCGCGATCTTCGTTAAATGGATTGGCCCGGATAATATCGGTCCGGATAAATACCCCATTGCAGCTGAGCGGGTTACCCGCGCAAATGAGGGGGTTCAGCGTCTCCCCGGAAAAGGAGTTCACCTCACGAAACACCTGGCCATCGGGGTCTGCCCATGCATAACCCAGGTGAAACCATTCCGCATCCGGATGTTTGCGGAGAACAGCGGCCGCAGCCTGCAGATGATTGGGAAGTGCAAGGTCATCGCTGTCAAAAAAATTAACGTACTTCCCTTTAGCCAGTGCCGCCCCGAAGTTCCGGGCCGCAGCACGTTCTGCATTGTTCTTTTTTACATAGCGAAAGCGCTCGCCCTCAAAAGGCCGCACGATCTCTTCCGTATTGTCGGTGCTGCCGTCATCGACTACGATGATCTCAAAATCGGGAGCACTTTGGGCCAGCAGGGACTGGATTGTTTTTACGATCAGGTCGGCTCTATTGTACGTGGGAACAACTATTGAAAAAAGAAGGGACATCAGGCTTGCTCTTATTTGTATTCTCTGTAAATTTTTAAAACCTCAAACGGGGCTTTCAAAAAGTCCGTCATCTTTAATTTAGATCCTTTTACTTCTTTCCATTCGTTCAAAGGCACTTCGGCCACCAGGGTATCGTACAGTTCCCGTCCCAGGATCTTCTTTGCACGGACAAACAACTCAATATCAAAAAACCAGTTGGAGACGAAGGAGCTGCGAAACAGTTCCATCGCGAAGCTGTTTTCAAAAATCTTCAGCCCGCACTGGGTATCGTAGTTTCCTAAGCTCAGCAGCGTGTCCTGGTAAGTCGCAAAGATCCGGCCAAAATAATGGCGCGCCGCGCTCCGGTGGATGGTTTTTCCGATCAGCTTTACACGGGCTCCGGCCACTATCTTCAGTTGCCGGGCCATGATCATGCTGATGAGCGGAAGCGCCTCTTCCAAAGGAGCAGACAAATCGGCATCCAGAAAGCCGATGTAGGCATACCGGTGCTCTTTGCCCAGCAACAAAACGCCTTGCCGGATGGCTTCAGCTTTACCGACATTACCGGGTAAATCGTGAAAAAAAATATTCCCCGGCATACTACGGTTCAACTCCTGCAACAAGGCCAGGGTACCGTCAAGGCTTCCATCATTGATCAGCCACAAATCAATGTGGGGATTGATTTGCGCAAAAGAAAGGAACGCATCCTTTTTCAGCCGGAGCGCTTCATTATAGCAGGGAACAATAATTGCGGTCTTATTTAATTCCACTCAATTCTTCATTTTGTAAACAGTCATTTTCGTAGTATTAAGCTGCAGCGAATCCGTAATAGCAGGTCTTAAAAAATCGGGGCAAACGGTATCATGGGGTATACAAAGATAAGTCGGCTTATATTCGGAAATAAACTCTTTGCATATGGTCGTACCATCTGAAACACCCTCCAGATTCTTACTGCGGTAATATTTACTGAAGAAGGTATTTTCGATTACATTCTTCTCTTCCTTATAGTAAAGCCTGCTTTTATCGACCTGGACAAAGGGCGTCATAAGGGCTACGTTCTGGTAATTGCGCCAGAAATAACTCATCTGCATCAAAGGAATATACATATCCGCGTTCTTGGAAGACCAGAATGAATAATAGTTAATCGGGTGGATATTCACAAAGTGCGCATCCCGCTGACCATTGCCGAAGAAAGCCTCCATCTTTACCCATTCGTCCTTTTTCATTTTCCCGACGTAGAATATATTACTTGTAGCGCAGAGGTATACCGAAGCGCCTACGCACAGCAAAATAGAGCCCTTTATGATCTTATTGCTTACCGTAAACAGCAGGTACATCAGGATGACCGAGATCGTTATGGCATAAAGCGGCGCAAGAATATTATGAAAAAACTGAACGGTATCCACGGCAATGGGATGAAGAACAGCCCAGCTCAGCAGGCCTGAAAAAAACAGGAAAAACAGGAGCAGTACCAGGTCTGAATGTACAGCAGCTTTAAAATGATGCTTAATACTCCTGTTGTTCAGGAACAAGCCGATCAGTAAAATCAGCAAATACGGGGTCAGTGTGAATAGCTGGAACCATCCGCCGATGAAAATATTGATCGCTGTCTTGACATAAGGGCCGGATAAAAAATAGGAGAAGTCCATACCATCAGTATGCGTTGATGGAAGTTTAAATAAAACCGGAACACCTTTGTAGAGCACCAACAGGAAAACCAAGGGCAAACCAAATGCCAGCGCCATGCTTCCTATCAGTTCCTTCCAGCTGATATCCCGGCGTATTTTCCGTGCGACAAGCAGCAGGAATACGGAAGAAAAAATAGCAGGAATCGCATTGATGTACAGCAAACCGGATAAAACGGTTATCAGGCATAATACTATTGCCTTTTCCTTCAGCGACAGTATTATAGCGATTAAGGAGCAGGCCAGCACCAGAACTTTTCCCCAGTTAAATACGGCAAGCACATAGGGCTCTGCCGACTTCAGGATAAAGTTTGGGAAAAAGATACCAAAGCCGGTAAACAGTCCTGATAAAATCAAAAAATATAAAAACCTGGCTTTGGCGGAGGAATAGCCTGCAAACTTCTGTTGCACGAACTGGTATAAACCCACGCTGAAAATGAAGGAAAGCACGGTAAATGATACCAGGAATACCATGGAAGGATTGATCGGGCAACATTTGGCGGCCAGTGCATAAAACCACAAATCCCCATAGTGGTAAGGAGAGATTTCCCCCCGGAGCTTAGGGTATAGTGAGAAGGTATTGGACTCTATGCCAGTACTATTCAGGCCTTCTGCAATACGGTTATAAATATTAAAGTCGCCGACAATGAATTTGACCTCCCCCGGTCCGGCATAGTTGATAAACAAGACATACATGAAGAACTGGCAAATAAAACAGGCCAGACAGTAGAAAATAAGGTTTCCACCCTGGGGGGCTTTATCCTGCTCAGCCCCGGTATGCCGCAAAAGGAAGGGAATCAGGAAAGGTACCGGCAGCAGTATGGTAATACCTTTGGTCATAAAGATTGCATACAGGCCGACCAGGAAAAAGAGGCCGCCAAAAGTTCTCCAAAAAATACCATTGGCAATTTTCTTTCCCGAAAACCTGCTTACGGTAAAGTCCAGTAAGACACCGGCCAGGTAAGAGACCGTTATTAAAGCCAGGGATAATACCAGGCTGTACAGTATATTCGTCGTGTTGAGCATACTACATTTATTTTTTTTCTTTTTTCCTAATTATGAAACCGGGTCTTCCTTTTACTTCCTCAAAAATCCGCCAGATATACTCTGCAATGATCCCCAGGGAAAACAGGATAAGCCCCGAAAAGAACGAAATGATAATCACCGTTGAGGTCCAGCCGGGAACTTTCTTTAAGGACCAGAATTCGGTATCGGATCCGAAAAGGCGCCCGAAAAAGTAAAATAAGATCAGCGCAATAGAAAAGGCGGAGAAGAACATGCCCAACCTTGTGATCAGCGCAATGGGGAACATCGAACTGGAAAAAAAGAAATCCTTTGCCAGGTTGATCTTCTTTTTCAGGGTCCACCTCGACTTTTCATTCACCCCCAGCGGGCGAAAATACGGTACAAAAACTGCGCTGAAACCCAAACGCAGAATCTCAGTGATCGTTGTTGTCCTGATCGGGTGAATCCGCTCATTCAGGATGTCTATCACTTCCCTGTCTATAAAAAAAGTATCCGCACCATATTTGGGAAATTTAATGTCGGAGAGCCTGTTCATCACCGTATAAAACCCTAAGGACATCATTCTTGAAAAATAAGGGTCATCCCTCCCGTTTCTGAAGGGGATGATCACTTTATTGCCTTTTTCCCAAAGACGGTACATTTCTACAAGCGTTTCGTAAGGCTGCTGTTCATCGTCCGCTACAGGAGCCGCGCAAGCACCGGAGCAAAGTGTAAGTCCTGCAAAAACAGAATAGTGGCTGGTGTAGTTACGGCTTAACTGGTACGCTTTTACATAGCTGTATTTTTCTTCCAGTGCACAGGCTATGGCATAGGATTCATCGCGGGAGCCGTCGTCCATGATGATGATCTCAAAAGGGATTTCATTTTGAGACAGCACTTCAGACAATCTTTCGACAGCCACATTCAGCTTGGTTTTACTGTAATACGACAACAGTATAATGGAAAGAGTTTTATCCATCATGAGCGATAAAATGATTTAATGGTATCGGCCACATACTGTACCTGTTCCTGCGTCATTCCCGGCCACAAGGGCATGCTCAGGCAGGTTTCAGCCATTTCTTCCGCTATCGGGAAATCTCCTTTTTTGAACCCGAGGTAGGCATAGGCCTGCTGCAGGTGCGGCGGGATGGGGTAATGGATCAGGGTGCCTACGCCTTGCTGCTGCAAATGGGCCTGCAAAGCATCCCGTTGCGGGGTACGGATCACGTATTGATGATAAACATGGGTGGCGCCATCGGCAATTTCCGGTAAAGTCAGCTGCGGACAATCTTTCAATGCTGCGGTGTACCATGCGCCTATCTCCCGGCGCTTTTCAGTCCAGCCGGCAAGATGCGGCAGCTTTACCGACAGGAAAGCAGCCTGGCACTCGTCCAGGCGCATATTGTGCCCGATTACTTCATTATAGTATTTTTTCTCCGAACCATAGTTGCGCAAAACCGCTGCTTTCCGGGCAAGCGCCTCAGTATTTGTCGTTATTGCACCGGCGTCGCCCAGGGCACCCAGGTTTTTGCCGGGATAAAAGCTGGTGCCGTTGATGTCTCCCCAGCTCCCTGCGAGCTTACCTTTGTAGCTGGCTCCCTGCGATTGCGCATTGTCTTCTATGACGAAAAGATTGTGCTTTGCCGCTAGGGACATAATCGTTTCCATTTCACAGCACTGCCCGTACAGGTGCACGGGCATAATGGCCCTGGTCTTATCGGTGATTGCTCCTGCTATCTTTTGCGGGTCAATATTGAACGTAGCCTTCACCGGCTCTACAAAAACCGGTCGGGCGCCCACAAAGGAAATAGCCAAAACAGTGGCTATATATGTATTTGAGGGCACAATCACCTCATCGCCCGCGCCTATACCAAGGCTCAGCAAGGCAATGTGCAAAGCATCCAGGCCGTTGCTGATCCCTACACAATGATTTACCTGGTTGTAATCCGCGTACTCCTGCTCAAACTTCTTTACACGCTCTCCTAAGACATACCAGCCGCTATCAAAAAAATCTTCAAAGGATTGCAGCATTGCTGCCTTCACATGCTGATTTACCTCCGTAAAAGATAAAAAGGGTATTTTCATGAAAACTATTTATTAATACTTAAGATATGATGGACGGCACCCAGTCTATAGCCTAAATGCTCCCAGGTCCTTATTACGGCACGGTTTGAAGATTGGGTATTCATGTAAATGCATTCAGCCCCTATTTCATCTCTCAGGAAATAGGTCATCTCTGTGATCAGCTTTTTATACCAGCCTTTGTTCAGCTGTGCAGAAACGGCAGATAACACCATTTTAGAAATGTTGCACTCATAGTCTTTCCAGCTTTCCTTCAAAAACTTCGCGGTAAGGAAAGAGGCGGATGGCAGACCGGGTTCGGCAGGAACAAGCACACAATCCGCAAAGCCATTGATGGAGTTCTCTATGTAGGTAGACAGGTAATTATCGGCAAGGGTATTGTCAAAAACAGAGTCTGCATGAAAACGGTCAAAGTCGTTTCTCATCGATACAGCGACTTGCTTCAGTGTTTCT
Source organism: Chitinophagaceae bacterium (assembly GCA_016786525.1). Lineage (GTDB taxonomy): Bacteria > Bacteroidota > Bacteroidia > Chitinophagales > Chitinophagaceae > Rurimicrobium. The sequence goes on along the minus strand of JAEUVW010000315.1, from coordinate 6,557 downwards.
ATATCCTCCGGAGTCGCCGCCCTGACTAAATGGCGGTCAAAATTGAATCGATCCAGCTCATGGTTAAAATAGGTCAACCTGGTCTCTATCAGCTTAAAACCGTTTGCATTGAGCGCCTGTATCAACAGAGTATCTTCGCTGGGGATTTCAATAAAGAGGTAGGCGCCTTTCGCTACATGTTGGTTTAAAAATTGCTGTACCGCTGCTGAAACTTTGCTGAAATCAGCATGATCGAAGGAGACAAAGCAGAGCTTATACGACTGCACGCCGAAATACGCAGAATCCCAATCTAAATATTTAATGTAAAATTTATGGCTCGACTGGCCCACTGCTACGTCTATCACCTCACAGCCTGAAAGCTCTTCCTGTTGTTGCTTCAGTATCGTCTGTGGATTGATAGATCGTACAAAGTTAACCGGCGAGTAAAAAAATAACCTCTCATTCATTGCAAATAAATTCATTGGATTTTACCGGATAAAAACGCGTCATAGCTCCTGATATAATCTTCAGGATCGTATGTTTCGGATGCCAGTACAAGGCAGATGGCCCCGGAAGAAAAATTGATCTCAGATGCCCAGATGCCGGGAGGAATATGTAACCCTATATCCGGACGATTTAATTGCACCTGCCTTTTAATTTTTCCGTCATCTAATAAAACTTCGAAAGATCCGCTTGCAGCCAGTAAGAACTGGTGGCAAATTTTATGGGCATGAGCGCCCCTGGATTCTCCGCCGGGAACATCAAAAAGATAAAAAACCCGCTTAACCTCGAAAGGAACTTCAACATTATTGTGCACTGAAGTCAGGTTACCCGCACGGTTTTTTACTTTAGGTAAATAAATCAATTCGCAATTAAAAACTGTCTTATTCGTCATGATAGTTTATAACTTTTAAAGGATTCAAAATCCCTGATATAATCATCCTCCGAATAGGGCATATCCGAAACAATTAAGGCGACAGCGTTGGTTGAAAAATTTTCAAGATGCCTCCAAAACATAGATGGGATATACACACCATAATAAGAGCGATTCAGCGTTACTACCGTTTCTTTCTGGCCGTCATGGATCACGATATCAAAACTTCCGGACAAGGCAATGATCACTTCCTGCTGCATTTTGTACGCGTGCCCGCCCCGATGCTCTCCGCCCGGAACATCATATATCCAATACACTCTTTTAATATCAAAGGGAATTTGATTGTTATTTTCAAAAAACGACAAATTCCCCCGCTCATCTAATATCTTTGGAAAATCTAAATGTAAAATACACTTATTGCCCATCTTTCAGTTTTAGATCGCAAAAATACATTTTAAAATCAGCTTTTAACTTTTGCTTTACTATAAATACTTTCCAGTGAACGGATCATCTGATCTATAGAAAACAGTTGTTTGACATCCTTCCTGCCATTCAAAATCAGTTTTTCTGAAAATATGGGATCGTTTAACAGGGTCACTATACCCTGCTCAATTTGCTCCGAATGGTGAAAGGGCACCACCCAGGCATTATGTTTATGCTGCACAAAATCGTTGGCAATGCCCGCCAGGGTAAATACTGAAGGTACTCCGGCAGCCAGGGCTTCCACATAGGTCTGGCCGAAGGCTTCAATACTTTTGTCTGTGGAAACCTGGACAAACACGTCAAACAAGCGGTAGATACCGGCCAGATCGTTCTCGAAGGCTATGGTCTTATAGGAACCCTGGGGCAGGCTGCTTTCCAGTTGCTGGTGCAGCGTTGCCTGGTAGTCGCCCCTGGCATTGAAAAAAAGGATACAGGCGTCGGGGTACTGGCTTAGTACATGTTTAAACGCCGGGATGATATACTGGATGCCCTTCAACTCTGTAAAACGGGAGATCACACCGATCACCGGTTTTTTTTGCTGCGGATTGTACCGGCTTTTCAAAGTGGCTACCCTTTCGGCATCTACCGATTCAAAATAGGTAAAATCGAAGCCATGATGCACCACACTTACTTTCTCCGATGCTACCCCTTCCCTGTCGACCAAAACGTCTTTCACCACTTGGGAGGGAGCGATAATACGATGAGCCAGGCGGTTGCACAGCTTGTCCCATTTTACCCCTTTGGGGAAATACCGGAAATGATAGTCGGAATGATGTCGCGTGTACAGGCGCAGGGGTACCCCGGCCAGTTTTGCAGCCAGCAAGCCTAAAATATTGGCGGTGAACAAATGGCAATGCACGACATCTGGTTTGGTCTGCATCAAAAAACGCAGCAGGAGCCCAAAGGCTGAAGGCCAGTCTTTTTTAGAAGCACAGCGGATCCTCCTGACCGGTACCTGCCGCGTCAGCAGGTACTGCTCCAGTACAGAATCGCCGGGGTTGAGCAGCACAAAATATAGCTCAAAAACAGATTTGTTCAGCCTGTCTGCAATCCATTCAAAAGAAAGTGCTTTATCAATATCTGAAATTACATAAACAACTTTTTTTTTCCGCATAAGATCAAGCTGACTTCCCGGCAGGGGCCGGAATAAAAGTCTGTATGTTTAATTTCAAATTTTAAGATAATTTTGCAAAAATATGAAAATTTCAGTTGTTATAATAAATTTCAACACGCCTCAACTCACCGTAAACTGCCTGCGCAGCATTAAACGGCATTGGGAAAACATACCCTATGAAATTATCCTGGTAGACAATGCGCCAAAGGCAGATCATAAAGCGGATTTCTTAAGTGCTGATGAGCGGATTTCTTATATACTATCTGAAGTCAATATCGGTTTCGGAAGGGCCAACAACCTGGGCATGAAAGCCGCCACAGGGAAATACCTGCTGCTGCTCAATTCAGATACCCTTATCGTGGATGACAGCATTGCAAAATGTACCCGTTTCCTGGAGCAGCCCGAAAATGCTGGCTACGGTATGCTGGGCTGTAAATTGCTGAATGAAGACCTCAGCCACCAGAATTCGTTTTATCCATTTGTACACGACTCGCTGTGGAATTACTTCAAATGCAACAATCCCTTCCTGTACAAACTCTATGATCTGAAAAAAGAATATGCGAATATCACGTTGTTCAGGCAAGTGGGTGATGTATCGGGTGCCTGTATGCTGCTGAGAAAAGAAGTGTTTGACACCACCGGCGGCTTTGATCCTGATTTTTTCCTGTACTGCGAAGAAACAGAATGGTGCCGGAACCGCATTGCCAAACAATATAAGATCGGTTATTTCCCCGAATCCAGCGTTGTTCATTTAGGAGGCAAAAGTGCCCCGCAAACCATGATGCAGGTGCAATCCTTTATTTCTTTGGGACTATACTGGTACAAAAGCGGCCGGGGCAAACTGTCGGCTTTTGTTGCACTCAACTTCCTGAATGCTTTTTTCTACACCCTGTCTTATCCTTTTACCGATGCGGCAGGCCGGCAGAATGTCAAACTTTGGCTACGCAGGTTCTCTTTGTCTTTACCTTATTGGGTAAAAGTCATTCCGAAATTTCCGAGGGGATTCGCCAACAGGAAGGAAGGCCTTATTTACGCTGCAGCCCGTCCGCTGTTTTTTGACAACAAGTCTTAAATACTGACCTTTTCGGGGAAAAAGCTGGCATTCGCTGTGATGATGACATCATAGATACGGTACCGCAACCGCTCCGGCAGGAACTTCAGCCACTCTTTATCCACGGCTTTGATCCAGAACCGTGAACAAAAAAAGTTGAACACGGCACCTTTCAGGCCTTTTGGAACGACAACTGCATACTGGTGGTTTTCCGGGTACAATTCCGGTTTCAGCTGGCGCAGTCTTTTTTGTGCCGTAGTGTATTCCCTGATCCTGCTGATGTATTTGACGCAGGTCACATTGTCTATATCGTTGTTATACGCAAAAGCCTTACTGCTGAAATAAACCGGTATATTGAGTTTGCCCGCTCTTACCGCCAGGTCATAGTCTTCAGCATCCTTCAGGCGCTTGTCAAAGCCCTCCAGTTGTTCGAAAATGTGCTTGGGTACAGAGAAATTATTGGCGGTAATGTACGGGTGATCCAGCACAAACGCCCCTTCCTGCACATCTTCCAGCCCCTTACTCCACTTGATGTTCAGCCAGGACTTGAAATTCAGAAAATCGTTGGATATGCGCATTTCCGGATCTTTCAGCTTACCGGTCATGATGGAATGCTGGTGCGCCCGGTGATGCTCCAGGTGCATCTTTACCCAATCAGGCGGAGCGATCATATCGTCATCTATAAAGAGCAGGATGTCGCCGCTGGCCAGTTTTGCACCGTTGTTCCGCACCATAGCGCGGCCGCTGTTGGCCTGTGTATTTACCCTGAAGTTGGGCAGGGCAAATTTATTTTCTTTCAGAAAGGCTTCGGTGCCATCTGTAGAACCGTCAACAACCAGCACTACTTCCGAGGGCATCACCGTCTGCCGCTCCAGGCTCTTCAACACATTGCCAAGGCGGTGCCTGCCATTGTAAGTGGGTATGATAACGGAAACATTCATGTACGGGTACGGTTTATTTACCTAGCAAATAAGTGGTAAATTTAAGCAGGGTTCGCCGGGCAAAACTGTAATTTGTGTTAAGAAATACTTTACCGTTCTGCTCCATCAGCTCATTTTTGGCTCCCTTGCTTCCTTCATGCAGGTGTATGGCCTCCGCGCCGGCAAAGTAAAAAACTTTGTATCCCAGCTTTTTTACATCCAGGCACCATTGTACATCTTCCCAATACATAAAGTAAGCCGGATCCAGCTGGCCGTCCGGCAATTGGCGGATCACCGCGGCAGGAATCATAAAAAAAGCCCCCCAGACCCAATCTGCCTCTACCGTTTCTGTTCCGTCAAAAAAAGCACCCAGCAGCAGACGGCCGGCTTTTTTTCGGGAAAGCAGTTTTTGCAGCCGGAACAATTCGATCAGGTTGTACCGCACAGACGGGAAACGCTGGGCAATGCTCTGTACACGGCCATCAGGATAGACCAGCCGGGGCGAGACGACGCCGGCCCGGGGTTGTGTCATCAGAAAGTCCAGGGTCTTTCTGATCGCATTTTCCTTTAAGACAATATCGCTGTTCAGCAACAAAATATAGGTCCCGGATGCATGCCGTATGCCCAGGTTGTTCGCTCCGGCAAAGCCCAGGTTGGTGTCGGATACGAGCAGCCGAACACGGTCCCCGAACGGCGCTATATTACCGGCATTGAACTGCCCGGTGCCGTTTTCGATCAGTATGATTTCAAATGAAAGATCCCGGGTATGGGCAAGGACACTTTCCACACACTGCACTGTAGTAGCATAGGTGTTGTAATTGATGATGATGACAGATACCAAGGGTGCTTCCTGCATTATCGTCCCAATAACTTTTTAAGTCTTGAAAACCAGATGGAGTTTTTCAACAAAATCCGGAGTTTGCTGATGTTGAAGAAATCCTCTTCTTTATACTGCTGCACCAACTCCTCTATGGATCCGGCTTTCAGCAAACGCAGCTTTTCCCATTCCGATGCTTTGAAGGGGTGAAAATTCCTGAAGCTGGTATAGTTATTGCCCGAGAGTTGCTCCCAGGTCTTGTAGTATTCCTGCACATCAAAGTCGGTATTGTGCCCCCAGTTGCTCAGTTTCAGCCGGATCTCTTCACTGCTCCTGGCCCAGGACTGGTGAATGACCGTATCATTTGTGATCACATTGAAATAGCCGTTCTTCCGGCCAAACTCATAGTGAGGATTGTTTGTGGCTACAGGGATCATTTCCTGCTTGGACAAGCTGTCGTTGCTGATGTACAGGAAGCCCTCATGCACCTGCTTGAACAGGATCAGGAAAGGCACGCAAACATTGATGTTCCTTTTAGGCTTCAGCTGCCCCAGGTGGCGCAGGAAAGAGGCAAAATTCAGAAAGTACTCATCCGCATCCAGTTGTATGTACCAGGCCTCCTGTGCATCTTTCATAAAGGAGGCAATCATATTCCGTTGCCGTACTTCATTCTGCATCGGGGAAAGTTCGCGGATAAAAAAATTGTCCCGGTACACTTTTATCTTATTGGCGGTATCGATCTCCCGGACGAACTGCAGGAAAGCTTCCTCATCCATATCAAACGGATTACCGGTCCAGCTGACCAGGTTTTTGTCCAGGGCCAGGCATACCTCATCTGCACCCTGGTATACCTGCGGTAAGGAGTACCGCAGCATTTCCCAGTCATAGGCGACGCAATAGCCAACTTTAATTTTTTTCAATCCTTATTTATTTAAGATCCTGTTTTTGGTATGGTAGAGGACATCTTTGACAAATGTGCTGTCACGCCAGGCCCCTTTCGAAAAGGCCCTGAAGGCCCATTTCAGCCCGGTGCCAAATTGCTTGTTGTTGAAGGTCTGTACGGCATTGTCTTTGAGTGCAAGTACATGAGTGTCGAACAATGCCGGCAGTTCTTCTATCCATTTTTTTACTGTAGCCAGTTTTTTTTCCGCAGGCATCGCCTGCAAGCCGGAAAGGTTTTGCTCCAGGAAAATGTCGATGATCTTTTTCTTTACATTGTACCAGTAATGATACACCAGCTCTTCGCAGGCCTGCAGCTGCGTACGTGTCTGCAACAGGACGGAAAACGCATATTGCTCACTGGCATGGTTTTTACTTTC
>JAEUVW010000274.1 GCA_016786525.1 Chitinophagaceae bacterium | reverse complement strand
TCCATCTCCCGGCTGACCGATCAGCGGGGCTTATCGATCGCGCCGAAACGCATCACCATTTCCACTGCAGGCATTGCCAAAATGATCCGGAAACTGGGAGAAGAACAGGTAAAGGTAAACCTGGCCTTGTCCCTGCACGCGGCGAATGACGACAAACGGAACAAGATCATGGGCATCAACGAGACCAATAACCTGGAGGCCCTGAGCGCAGCATTGAATGCATTTCACCGGCAGAGCAGGAATGACATCACGCTGGAATATGTGCTGCTGGAAGGATTTAACGACACAATAGCCGATGCCGACGAACTGATTGCCTTTGCCGCAAAAGTACCGGTACACCTGGTCAACATCCTGGAGTACAATGCTGTTGCGGGTACGGAGTTTCAAAAACCCAGGGAAGAGGTGATGCAGGCTTTTGTCCGCCACCTGCACAGCCATAAGGTCAATGCACACTTACGCCGCAGCCGGGGTAAGGATATCGACGCGGCCTGCGGGCAGCTCGCTAACGGGTAAAGCTGAATGTTGCGGTACGGATATTGCCTGACTCGTCTTCCGCACGAAGCTCCAGTTTGTTTTTTCCCTTCGGACAATGCTGGTCCGGCCGGTAAAACCATTTACTGCCCTGCTGCTCGAAGCAAAGCCATTGCCCGTTGACTCTACCCGAAAACCTCTTTACTGAACTTAGGTTGTCGGTCACCAGGAAAGCAATTTCTTTTTTATTGCCTAAGACCATACCCTCCTTCGCCAGCGGTTTGATCAGTGGCGCTGCAGTATCCACAGCCAGGCTGTACACCCCGAAGCTGCGGAACGATGCCGTATACCAACCCATATTCAGTGTTGCAGCCTTGCCCGCTTTGGATTTTCCGTCTTCCTGCACCATGACGATCTTACTGTTCAGCGAAAAGGGAATCGCCGTTTCCGGCCTGATGGAGATATCGGACCAGGTATGCAGGGGCACCTCGGGGGTATGTACTGTCCAGCGGGTAAACATTCCGTTGCGGCCCGGCATTTTTTCCTGCACAAAGCAGATGTCGTCGTATAAGGCAGCCGGGGCCAATGACACTTTCAGGTTGGGGCTTTCCCACCCGTTCTTTTGCCCCGCCGTCCACAGTGTGTTGCAGGCAGGCTTCGGGGCTGCTTCCCCGCTCCAGGCATTGAGCCGGATCACCGATTCGTTGCCGGCAGCATCTTTCAGTACTATTTTTACCTTATTCAGGCGATTGGCGGCCAGGCTGATTGCCCCGTTTTTTTCCTGCAGCCGGGTGTAAATCTTATCCAGCTTGTTGTTGGGCAACAGGAAAAGGCTGTTGAACCATACGCCGCTCTGCTTATGGATCCTGTAGTCTGCACAGGCATTCAGGTAGCGGGTCTCATCGTAGCCGATATCATCCAGCGTGAGCCGGCCCATCAAAGCGTCTTCCAGGTACCACTCTGCCGTATATACCGAGAGTGTATTCGCGGAACCTTCCATAAAATCATGCACGGCTACGCCCAGGAACAGGGAATTACCGGAAACGAAAACCGTATCTCCCGCCGGGCTGTACACCCCGTTCTTTTTGCTGACCCTGAGCCGCACTGCTTCCTGCTCATAGACACTCCGGTTTGCCGTGTACAGGGCAATTTCCGAGACCACGGGGCTCGTTTTATCTTTGATATCCAGGCCAAACAGCATCGGGTTCAGGGGGTGTTCCGTCTTTGTATCGCGGATCTCAAAATGCAGGTGAGGGGCTGTAGAGCCTCCCGTATTGCCGCTCCAGGCGATCTGTTTGCCTTTTGGTACCGGGAACTGCGCAGGGGGCAGGCTGGTATCCACTTCCCAACGCTGCTGGCGGTACTGTATCGTACGGACAAAAGCCTGCAGCTCGGGAAAAAAATCATTCAGATGGGCGTATAAGGTCGTGTAGCCGTTCGGGTGGGTAATATAAATGCCATGCCCGAAACCGCCGGGTTCCAGCTTGACCCGGGATACATAGCCCTCCGCCGCCGCAAAGACGGGCTTGTTTTCTACCCCCTCGGTTTTGATGTCGATACCGCTGTGGAAATGCCCCGGGCGGCATTCGCCGAAGTTGCCGGCCAGCAGAATAGGGATATTCAAAGGGTTGCGGAAATAATCCTGCGGGTAAGCGGGGCTTTGCGCAAATGCACAAAAGGGGATCATCAGGCAGAAGACAATTTTCATCATGGCAACACTCCGGTTTTAAAAAAAAGTGCACGCTATGGGGTAGCGTACACTTTCAGACTATGCTCTTTTTATTTATTGAACGTTGGTAAAGCTGATATTGGCCGTGCCTTTGAAGCCGGATACCGTCGTATCTTTTTTGATCTGTAAGGTGGTACTGTTCAGCGTGACAATATCCCCGGTCAGCGTTCCGCCAAAACCCAGTGCATTACCGCTGATGCTGATCTGCGCATCGCCGTTCACCAGGCTCCAGTTGCCGTCTTTATAGGTTTGCTCCGCGCTGCTGCTGCATTTGGCAGCACCCTCGTCCACGGTAATGGTCTTATCTGTATTGAAGGTATAGAAGTTGTCTTTCTGACAGTCTTTCATATTATCCATCAGGTTCACCAGGCCGTTAAAATTGGCCTGGCTCAGTTTCCATTTGCCTTTTTGCAATAACTCCGTTCTTGACGGATCTTTGTCCTTCTTACAGGAGCCGAACAGGGCGCTGCCCAGCAATATTATAACGATGCTCTTCTTCATCTTATTTAACCTTTACGAATGCTGAATAAATAGTCCCTTTGATGGTAATGGTACCATACACAATGGTCGTATCTTTTGAAATCTTGAAATTATTTTTGTCCAGACGGACCACCTTTGCCTTAATGTCTCCTTTGATCGGCAAAATAGTTGTTTCTTTTAAGGTAAACTGGGTGGTATCGCTGTTCAGCGACCAGGAGCCGCCTGTAGTGACCTGTGCCACGGAAGGGTCGCATTTGCTTGCCCCTTCATCCGAAGTGATGGTGGCATCTTTATTGAACATAAAGAAATTGTCTTTTTCACACGCCTTCATGCCGGAATAGTATTCTACAACCTCCTGGCCGGAGGTATCATTCATGTACACTTCGCTGAGCCGCCACTTATCCGTGGTCAGCGCCTCATAGCGCGATGCCGTATAATTGCTGTCCGTAATCACGGAATCGATCGGCTTTGGTGTTGAAGGGGTCGTTTTCTTATCTTTTTTACAGGCTATAAAGACTGCCGAGGCAGCAAATACAGCAATGATCACTTTCTTCATAGCAGGAATTTATGTCATTCAAAGATAACGAAAAGGCAGCAACGCACAAGCGCAACCCTCTTTTATCGGGTTTAATTTTATCTTCGCAAAAATTTTTAATTCATGTCACTACTTGTTGTAGGAACGATGGCTTACGACGCCATAGAAACGCCCTTTGGAAAAACCGACAGGATCGTCGGGGGCTCCGCTACTTATGTTGCCTGGTCAGCATCCAATTTTTACCGGCCGATACGCCAGGTCTCCATTGTCGGCGGCGATTTTGAGCAAAAGGAAATAACGGAGCTGGCGTCCCGCGGCGTCAGCTTTGAAGGCGTGGAAGTCATTGCCGACGGGAAGAGCTTCTTCTGGAGCGGCCGCTACCATACGGACATGAACAGCCGCGACACCCTGATCACCGACCTGAATGTACTGGCGCAATTTGATCCGAAATTGCCGGACAGCTACCAGGATTGCCAATACCTGATGCTGGGCAACCTGGCCCCTGCCGTGCAGAAAAGCGTCATTGCACAGCTGAAAAACCGGCCGAAACTGATCGTACTGGATACGATGAACTTCTGGATGGACATTGCCCTGGAAGAATTGAAGGAAGTGTTGCAGTCTATAGATGTATTGGTGGTCAACGATGCCGAAGCACGCCAGCTCAGCGGCGAATACTCGCTGGTCAAAGCGGCGAAAGTGATCCGCAATATGGGGCCTAAATACCTCATTATCAAAAAGGGAGAACATGGCGCCCTGCTGTTTTACAACGAACAGATCTTTTCTGCCCCTGCCCTGCCGCTTGAAGTCGTGTTTGACCCCACCGGTGCCGGCGATACCTTTGCCGGCGGCTTT
>JAEUVW010000272.1 GCA_016786525.1 Chitinophagaceae bacterium | reverse complement strand
ATTGTGGATACGGTCGCTTTTGAACTTGAACTGCAGGGGCAGGTGTACGTAAATAGATTCAATACTTTTGTCGGCAATTTCCGCCGGTTTCAGTGGCTGGTTGAATTGCAGTCTTTTTTCAGCGAAGGAGATGGAGGGAATCAGCCTCAGGTCTACAAAACGGCTCAGCTTCAGGTTGCCCATAATGCCCAGGTTGAAGCCTGAACCCCATCCGGGCTGTATGTTCATGAAAGTATCGGAATTGGCAAATGCTTCGCTGTACTTGATGCGGTACCGCGACTGGTTAAAGCCGAAAGTCAAGCCGAAATAATATGCCTTCGAATCATGATCTTCCATATTCAGGATGCGGGTTTGAGCCTCCGCAGCAGGCAGGGCCAGCAGGAACAATAATGGGATCAGTAAATATCTGGAGTAACAACTCATAATGAAACACAATAGTGTATTAACGCGTACGAAGATATATTATTTCACCTCCGCAGTATTGTTTCGCTCAGGACTTCTTTGTAAAAATTATACTATTGTTTCATTTTTATGCTGTATCAGCACTTAAATTTGCGCCCTTATGGAAAATCAACTGAGCAACGAACAACTGATTGCGGCTGCCCAACAGTTCGGAACACCCCTGTATGTTTATCATGCAGAAAAGATTACCGAACAATACAATAAGCTGAGCCATGCCTTCAGCGGACATCCCACGCGCTTTTTTTATGCCTGCAAGGCACTGACCAATATCAACATCCTGAAGCACCTCAAGTCCCTGGGGTCTTCGCTGGACTGTGTGAGTATCAATGAAGTGAAGCTGGGACTGAAGGCCGGTTTTGAACCTAAGGAAATATTGTTTACCCCCAACTGTGTGGCCTTTGATGAGATCAGGGAAGCGGTGGACCTGGGCGTCAATATCAATATCGACAGCATTTCGATGCTGGAGCAGTTTGGCAATTATTACGGCGATACCTATCCTATCTGCATCCGCATCAATCCCCATATCGAAGCCGGCGGCAACTATAAAATATCTACCGGGCATATCGACAGTAAATTCGGTATCTCTATCCACCAGATGCGCCATATTGAGCGGGTGGTCAAAACAACGAAATTGCATATACAGGGCCTGCATATGCACACCGGCAGCGAGATCAAAGACATCAATGTGTTCCTGCAGGCACTGGAAGTATTGTTTTCTGTAGCGGAGCATTTCGATCGCCTCGAATTCCTGGACCTGGGCAGCGGCTTTAAAGTGCCTTATAAAGAAGAAGACAGGGAGACGGACATCAGCTCACTGGGCCAGAAACTGAACATCGCGATCAAAGAATTTGAAAAAGAGTACGGTAAGCCGCTGGAGATTTGGTTTGAGCCGGGTAAATACCTGGTCAGCGAATGCGGGTACTTCGTGGTCAATGCCAACGTGGTGAAGCAAACAACTGCTACTGTTTTCGTAGGCGTGAATTCTGGTTTTAACCACCTGATCCGCCCGATGTTCTACGACTCTTACCACAAGATCGCCAACATATCCAACCCATCGGGCGCAGAGCGCATTTATACCGTAGTGGGCAACATCTGCGAGACGGATACTTTTGCCTGGGACCGGGTGCTGAATGAAGTCCGTGCAGAAGACCTGCTGGTGTTTTATAATGCCGGGGCTTATGGCTTCGAGATGAGCAGTAATTTCAACTCCCGCCTGAAGCCTGCAGAAGTGCTGTTTAAAGACGGGACCTTTACCCTGATCCGTAAAAGAGAGGTATTTGAAGACCTGTTGCGCGGGCAGGTAGTATAGGAGAGTGCAGGTAAATGAGATCGATAAAAAGGGGCTGTCACTGACAGCCCCTTTTTATCGGTAAGCCTAATTCCTCGGAACGATCTTATACTTCCGGATCATGCAAATGATCAGGGAAACTTCGAGCCCGAGGCCTGCCGCCATGAAAATGTATCCCATTATTACCTGCTGTTGAACGAATAGCAGTACCCCAGCCAGCACAATAAGCAGACACAGCAATAATCTTAAAATGTCTTTTTTCATTAAGTGGAATTTTATCTCCATCTAAAATTAGTAAAATTATTTTAATGAATAGAAAAAATGCTATAGTTGAAATGTGACACTCTTTTTTTGCTTAGAACCAGTTTTCGCATGTGGTAGCAGACTTCTTCCGTACGTGGAGACCGGGGATAGGATGTTCCATCAGCGTAAAGGGATCTGATGTCAACAAGTAATGTTGGCTGCCATGTCTTACCAAAGGCAAAAAGAACAGGGCGGGTCCTGAGCAAAAGAGGCTGTTTCGGAGCAGAAACAGCCTCTTTTGCTTTATCAGCGGGATTTGCGCGCTCTTTTGTAGCTCCTCAGGATCACAATGACGGCATAACATTCAACCAGTAAGCCTGACAGGATCAGGATATAGGCTGCCAGTTCTTTCTTTGCCATAAAAAAGGCAATACTTGCCAAAACAAGTACTACCCCTGCCAGCAAAACGAGAAATGTTTTTTTCATTAATGTGATTAATTATAAATTTAGATATTATTCTATGGTGTAAACAAAAGTAATAAACTAATACAGAAACAAGCATTTTGTCAGTTAATTTTTTAAAGTTTTATCGTTCTGTTAGCGGGAAAGGCTACGGCAGCAGGATCTTTTTAACTTATCTTGCCATAATTCAGTATGAGAAAGATTGCAGTATCCGGGGTTTTCCTGCTTTTATGTTCCTGTCATAGCCAGGAAGCCGGGCAGGAGCCCTGCACAGCAGATAGTAGTGCAGCCCCGGCTTTTGCGGCCGCAAGGGTGGAAAGCTCCGCCGCAGACCTGGAATGGAGGCTGAAGCAGGGGCAGGAGGCCGGGCCGGTACAAATCGTTTCCTGCACGGTAAACGAAAAGCAGGAAGTGGAACTGAGATACAGGAATGCTTCGGCTGGCCGGATCGATGGTGTCCGGATGGTTCTTTTTGGTTATGACGATGCAGGCACACGAAAAGATTTTGCAGAAAACACGCCCTACCGGTATGTAACAGATCAGCAGGTCGTGGAACCCAATAAGCAGGCAAGCCTGTTTCTATCCCTGCAGCATACGCCTGTATCGAAAGTCGCCGCCTATGCGGTGAAAGTGCATTACACCGAAGGGGGCAGCTGGGAAAATCACTAAACAGCTTTATTCGGCGGCATCCAATACTTCCAGGGGCCTGAAGTTCCGGAAGCGTGTGTATGGTCCTTTGCCTTTTACTTTACTGATTTCCTTTTCGTTGCCGTTTTGGTCCACAATCGCAACCGTATGAAAATCCATGCCGTTGTACACAAACGCAAATGCCTTTAAGCTATCCCCTATGATGTTTGCAAACACGGTCGTCGCTGTTCCGTGCACTAAAAAAGCATCGATACAGTCCAGTTGTTTGTTGTAGCGCAAATTGGGGAAGTCCTGTGCGTTCACGATGGGGACCAGCTGCCTTTCATCCTTATCATAAATAAAAAGGCGCCTCACCTCGTTGGCTCCGCGTGCTGCCGTTGCCGAAACAAAAGTAAGATCGTTGAGCGTATCATGGTTAAAGTCGGCAAGCTCAGGATGAAAGTCCATGATCGCATCACATTCATACAGGTACGTATGTTGGTGATGCCACAAACGGGGTCCCCTGGTGTAGTATTTTACAATAACATAGGTATGGTCCAATACCCTGTGTTTGATCAGTTCTATTTTGCATTGTCCCTTTTCCCCAATACGGGTACTGTCCGTAAAGGTTTCAATTATCTCGGTGTCTTCATTTTCCTTGCCCGCCGAAAGCGATTGACCCGCCGTCGTATCAGGCGAAACAGCTGCGGTCTTTTCGTGTTTGCCTTGCTGCGCACAGGAAAGCATTAGCATACAGATCAGCGCAGGGAGAAGAGATTGTTTCATAAGATTTGCTGAAAAGACTTGGGATAAGTGTGGTATAAATGTACAAAAGAACTCAGAAACCGGGCAGTCCCGAAATCCGGGGCGGGCTTACCGGCTGAGCCGCTTCCGCCGCGGTTTCAGGCAGGAACGGCAGCTGTGGGTTTTAATCGTAAATTTACCGGGATATTGATCTGATCATTTGAAAGTTAAGCGCGAATTGCCAACAATATGAGTACGCTTTTTATTAAAAATATGGTGTGCAACCGTTGCATTATGGTGGTACGGAACGAGGTGGACAAGCTGGGCCTGCAGGTCAAAGAGATCAGGCTGGGGGAAGTAAGCCTGGACAAGGAAATCAGCCCTGCAGAAAGAGAGCAGCTGCAGGCGGTGCTGGTCCCCCTGGGCTTTCAGCTGATTGACGATAAGAAAAGCAGGATGATCGAAAAGATCAAAAATGTGATCATCAACCTCGTTCATTACCAGGAAAATGAAGTGAAAACAAACCTGTCAGACGTTTTAAGCGCAGCGCTTCATCATGATTACAGCTACCTGTCCAACCTGTTTTCGGAGGTCGAAGGCACTACCATCGAAAAATACTTTATCGCCCAGAAAATAGAGAGGGTAAAAGAGCTGCTGGTGTATGATGAACTGAGCCTGAGTGAGATCGCCTTCCGCCTGAATTATTCAAGCGTGGCTTACCTGAGCAACCAGTTTAAGAAAGTTACGGGCCTGACCCCCAGCCATTTCAGGCAGGTAAAGGAAGAGAAAAGAAAGCCCCTGGATCAATTGTAAATCTTACAAATCAATTCCAGAATTCCACAATAGCGCCTGCTGATATTATGGCCAGCTTTGCATTGTTTATCAAAACAATCAAATTATGGCCAACAACAGCAACAAAGAAATCATTTACCTTCCCTTAGAAGACGTAGAAAGCGAGCACTGCGCCCTGATCGTTAATAAAGGGCTGGCACAGGTAAAGGGCATCGTGAGCCACAAGGTGGAGCTGAACAACCGCAGGGCAGCCATTACCGTGAGCGACGCAGAAGTGGTGCCTGATGCGGTAAAAGCAGTAAAAGACCTGGGGTATGGGGTCACCACTGTCAAAAGCACTTTCCCCGTTCTGGGAATGACCTGTGCTTCCTGTGCCGGAAGTGCCGAAAGTATCGTGAAAGCCCAGCCTGGTGTTATCAGCGCGTCTGTGAATTTTGCCACAGGCAATCTTAGCGTTGAATACCTCCCCAATATGATCCATGCGGATGAACTGCGCAAAGCGGTTCAATCCATCGGTTACGACCTGTTGGTGGAGGAGGAAGCCAAACAGCAGGAAACCCTGGAAGCGATCCACCAAAAGAAATTCCGGACCTTGAAAACCCGGACCATCTGGGCCGTGGTCCTGTCGTTCCCGGTAGTGGTCATTGGTATGTTCTTTATGGATATGCCTTACGCCAACGAGATCATGTGGGCCTTATCGACACCGGTGGTCGGCTGGCTGGGCAGGGACTTTTTTATCAATGCATGGAAACAGGCCAGGCACCGTTCGGCCAATATGGATACCCTGGTCGCTTTGAGCACAGGTATCGCCTATATTTTCAGCGTCTTCAATATGCTGTTCGCCGGCTTCTGGCATCAGCGGGGACTGCATGCGCATGTCTATTTCGAAGCTGCGGCCGTTATTGTTGCCTTCATTTTGCTGGGAAAGTTGCTGGAAGAGAAAGCCAAAGGAAACACTTCATCGGCCATCAAAAAGCTGATGGGCCTGCAACCCAAAACGCTTATTGTCATTGAAGCGGATGGTACAGAGCGGCAAAAAGCCATTGAGGATGTTGCTGCAGGCGATCTCATCCTGGTCAGGCCTGGTGAAAAAATTGCAGTAGACGGTATGGTCACTTCCGGCAATTCCTATGTAGACGAAAGTATGCTCAGCGGTGAGCCTGTTCCGGTGCTGAAAGAAGAAGGGGAAAAAGTGTTTGCAGGAACGATCAACCAAAAAGGCAGTTTCCGCTTCCGTGCCGTCAAAGTGGGTAAAGAAACCATGCTGGCCCAGATCATCAAAATGGTGCAGGACGCCCAGGGAAGCAAAGCGCCGGTACAGCAATTGGTGGATAAGATAGCGGGCATTTTCGTTCCGGTAGTGATCGGTATTGCCATGCTGACCTTCTTCCTGTGGGTCTTTTTAGGAGGAGATAACGGCGTGGTGCAGGGCCTGATGGCAGCTGTGACGGTATTGGTGATCGCCTGCCCCTGTGCTTTGGGTCTGGCCACCCCGACCGCCATTATGGTCGGCGTCGGGAAGGGTGCCGAAAAAGGCATCCTGATCAAAGACGCGGAAAGCCTGGAGCTGGCCAGGAAGGTTGATGTTGTCGTTCTGGACAAGACGGGGACCATCACCGAAGGAAGCCCACGGGTTGCAGGCATTCAATGGTTGAACAATGATGATACGGCAAAGGGTATTTTGCTGGGCATCGAAAAGCAGTCAGAGCATCCCCTGGCAGAAGCGGTTGTCCACTACCTGCACGGAGTGCCCGCCATAGCATTGTCTGATTTCAACAGCATCACCGGCAAAGGTGCGCAAGCCGTTCACGCCGGTGAAACCTATTTTGCCGGAAATAAAAAGCTATTGGCGGAACATAACGTTGCCATTGCGGCTTCTTTGCAGCAGCAGGCCGACGCATGGGGCAAAGAGTCTAAAACGGTTATCTGGTTTGCAGACAGCAAACAGGCAATAGCTGTCATTGCCATTGCGGATAAGATCAAAGAAAGCTCGGTGCAGGCGATCAGGGAAATGCAGGATAGGGGCATAGAACTGTATATGCTTACCGGCGACAACGAGGCCACGGCTCAGGCCATTGCCCGGCAAACAGGCATACTTCATTACAAAGCGGAAGTGCTGCCCCAGCATAAGGCCGATTTTGTCAAAGCGCTGCAGCGGCAGGGTAAAACAGTGGCTATGGTGGGCGATGGCATCAATGACAGCACTGCGCTGGCAACAGCGGATGTAAGTATCGCTATGGGCAAAGGCAGCGATATCGCCATGGATGTAGCCAAAATGACGATCATTTCGTCCGACCTTACCAAGATACCCCAGGCCATCCGCCTGTCAAAGGAAACCGTGGCCACCATTAAGCAAAACCTGTTCTGGGCATTTATCTACAACCTTATCGGCATTCCTGTAGCAGCGGGCATTCTTTACCCTGTAAACGGCTTTCTCTTAAACCCGATGATCGCAGGAGCCGCAATGGCGCTCAGCAGCGTAAGTGTAGTCGGAAACAGCTTGCGGCTGAAGTGGAAGCAATAAACTTACAAATGAAACCCAAAATAGCACAACAGGTGTCTTTAAAAGAGGGCGCAACTTTGTACCATCAATAAAAAACAAACACATGAATCAGATCATCATCCGCGTACCCGATATGCAAAGCGCACATTGCCAGGCAAGGGTAAGCAAGGCCGTAAAGGCAATAGCAGGAGCAGAGGTACAACAGGTGGAAGCAGGCGTCATCACTGTCGCTTACAAAAGTAACAAGGACGACATCATCGCCGCCATTGAGCAGGCCGGCTATAGCGTTTTGCCGGAGTAGTTACCCGATCGCGTTACACAGTGCGCTACCGCGTTCATTTTTTTAATCATTTCTAAACAATCAAACAATGGAAAACCAACAATTTCAATTCAAAACAAA
>JAEUVW010000053.1 GCA_016786525.1 Chitinophagaceae bacterium | reverse complement strand
TGACTGTCGTATCAAAATTATTATAATAATCCAACCAGATACCCTTTTGTGCCTGCACCCAGGTCGTATCGCCGGGCGCGGCTTTTGCAGCAATAGCCAGGGCCAGCCCTAAAAAAAGAGAAGTAAAAAATTTCATTCAGGAATTGATTTAGTTGTGTAAAAATAAAGTGTTTGCCGCTACAAATCAGGAATTTATCCTATTTCACAGCAGCAGGGCTGATCATGCGCTTCCGGTGTTCGGTACCCCAAAGCCTGAGTTCGTCCATCAGCTTTTGCAGCGTTTTGCCATAAGGGGTGAGCATGTATTCCACGATCACGGGGGCACTGTCGTATACCGTTCTGCTCACCAGCCCGTTGAGTTCAAGGCTTTTCAACTCCTGCGACAGCATTTTGGCCGTAATGCCGCTGATATCCCGCTGCAGGTCTTTAAATCGCCTGTTGCCATGCAGCAGCGAACCGATAATGTGTAGTTTCCACTTTCCGTTAATGACATCGAGCGCATCGCGGATGGGCAATAAAGATTTGGTACATTGTTCCTTTGTCAATTCTTCCATCAGGCTTTTTGAACGTTTAAGATTATAAAAATACAATAAAGGGTTTACAAAAAGAAACCACTATCCTTAAGGTAAGTAGTATATTTTGGATACTATTTTAGCTAATTTTGCCCCTCACTAAACACCAACAAAAATTCAATGAAAAAATTAATCCTGATCTGTGGAGCGAGCCTGCTGGCCACTGCCTCTTTCGCACAAACCTGGTCCCTGGACAAAGCACACTCTAAACTGGGCTTTGCAATCACGCACATGAAGATATCCGAAGTAGAAGGTGCTTTCAAAAACTTTGACGTGAAAGTCAATTCCGCAAAACCTGACTTTACCGATGCGGTGATCGAACTGACTGCCGATGTCAATTCTGTAAACACAGACAATGACATGCGTGATGGCCATATCAAAGGTGCGGATTACTTCGACGCAGCCAAATACCCTACCCTGACGTTTA
Organism: Chitinophagaceae bacterium; assembly: GCA_016786525.1. Classification (GTDB taxonomy): domain Bacteria; phylum Bacteroidota; class Bacteroidia; order Chitinophagales; family Chitinophagaceae; genus Rurimicrobium. Next base: position 6,814 of record JAEUVW010000053.1, on the reverse strand, counting down.
AAAGCACTTCTATCAAAAAGAAATCCGGCAAAGACTACACGGTAAACGGTATCCTGACCATGCATGGTGTCAGCAAACCTGTGGTACTGACCGCAACGCTGAACGGTGTAGGCGAAAACCCGATGAGCAAAAAAACGATGGCCGGCTTTAAAGTATCCGGTGTGATCAAACGTTCACAATTCGGTGTGGGTGAAGAAAGCGCTATGCTGGGTGACGATGTGACCCTCTCTTCTAAATTTGAACTGATGAAAAACTAAGCGGTTTTTCATGCTTATACAAAAAATGCCACCTCATAGGGGTGGCATTTTTATTGCTGTGTACATCACTTATTCGATAATGACCATAAAACCTATACGGTTTTTGAAGCCTTATAGGTTTGTCATCCGGGCGGCATTCTCATTGGTGTACCTATCGCCTATTCAATAACGATCTGGTAGCGGCTCAGCAATCCAGCGATGCCGCTCGCCGAAAACTTTGCCTTTTTGATCTTGTTCGTTTCGGGGTGGATGGCATAATGGTACGCCTGCCTCAGGTCGGCCTGCTCCAGGACGGTACGGTCAAAGATGGCCCCGGAAAGCTCACACTCCTCGAACACGGCCTTACTGAGATCGGCCTCACTGAAATCCACTTCCAGCAGGCTGCAGCCGGAAAACCTTGTGCCTTTCATCCGCACCTTATAAAACGAAGAAAGGTCCAGCGTGCACCGGGCAAACGATACGGAGAACAGGAACCCGTTGCATTCGTCGAAGTGCAGGCCCAGCAGTTTGCAGTTATTGAAGGCGGTATCACGGAGCGCCGTATCGCCCAGTTTGGCCAGGCTCAGGTTGCAGGAATCAAACACACATTGCGTAAAGACAGCCCTGCCCAGGTCTGCCTGTTCAAAATTGCATTTATAAAAGGTGCACTCTTCGTACTCTTTGCCGCAGAGGCTTTGCCCCGAAAAATCGACTTGTTCGTATCTTACTTGTTCCTGCATCTTACTGTGAGGTTTCTGTTTTCATGCGTTTCAGCCCGGCTTCAATACCCGAAAGGATCATTTTCCCATACCCGTCTTCCGCTAAAAAAGAGGCGAATGACAAGGCCATACGATAATGTTCCTGCGCCTGCTGCCTGTCCCCCAGGTCTTCGTATCCTTTGGCAATATTCAGGTACAGGGAAGGGAAGGCTCCTTTTGCGGTATCATCATGAATTGCCCGGGCACAGGCCAGAGCCCGGACATCCCACACCAGTTTTCCAGCTATACTATCCTGCTGCCGGGCCAGGTAATGGGCTGCAATACATTGTTCCAGCGCATTGCCCGCACTGTGCCAGGCCTGCAGGAACAGCGCTTTTGCTGCTTCGGGATTCCCTGCTCCTTCCTGCTCCATCCCTGCTGCGCAGAGCTGTACAATACGATTTTCCGGGTCTATGAACTGCTGCATATATTTTACCTGATCCCCCGTTTTTTCAAGGCTGCATGATACTTTCGCGCATTGGCATTGTGCTGCTGCCAGGTGGCGGCAAAATTATGATAGCCGCTGAAATCTTCCCGCGCACAGAAATAAATATAGTTGGTCTTCGGAGCGTTTAATACGGCCTCGATGCTGTTGCGGGAAGGCGTGCAAATCGGCCCGGGAGGCAGGCCTGCCACTTTGTAGGTATTGTACGGAGAATTGACAGCGATATGCTCCCCTTTGATGCGGCGGATCATAAAGTCGCCATAGGCGAATTTAGCGGTGGGGTCTGCCTGCAGTTTCATGCCGGCCCGGATCCGGTTCAGGTAGACACTGGCAATCTTCGGCTTGTCGGTACTTTTGTTGCTTTCTTCTTCAACGATAGAGGCCAGTACAATCGCTTCCTGCGGGTTCAGGCCCATTTTTGAGGCTTTCGCCTTCCGCTCCTTCGTCCAGAAGGCGACATATTGCCTGGCTATCTTTTTAAAAACCGTTTCTGCATCGCTGTTCCAGAAAAAAGTGTAGGTACCGGGCATGACGGCACACATAGCGGTATGGGCATTCAGCGCATAGCGGGCCAGGTAAATACTGTCGGACAACAGCTGCCGCAGGACCAGGGTATCGGCCTCCAGCTGCGTGCCGACCAGGCGGATCAGCTCATCGCGGGTGCGCAGCTTTTTCACAACAAACTGAACCGCTTCCTGGCGACCCGATTGCAGCATATCGAGGATTTCCCGCTCGCGCATGCCTTTGCGGATACGGTATTTACCCGGCAAGACGTGCTGTGCATACCCGGACTGCCCGGCCCGTTTGCGAAAGCGCTCCGCGTTGTGGATAAAGCCCTGCTCCAGAAGGGCTTCTTCTACCTGCTCATATGCCGAACCGCTGCGGATATACAGGTATTCACCGGAGGAAAAGCTGTCGCTGCGGGTCTGTAAAAGATAGAAAAGCCCCAGGACTACCAGGCCCGCAATAAGACCCCATTTTGCTTTCCGGAACTTCCCGGCGCCGGCTTTTGACCTGCGCGCGCCGCCTTTTTTCTTTTGCTTCTTTACCGCCATACCGCATGCAATTTACCGCGTCCGCTGCTCATGAACAGCGTCCGGCCACAAAAAAAGCCGGCTGTTCAGCCGGCTTTCTCTAAATGAATAGGATATTAGTTTCCTGCAGGAGCTGCGGGAGAGGGCGCTGCAGGAGCTGATTGTTGTGTCGGTTGTTTTGCCTGCTCTTTAACTTTCACAGGTTTGGGGAAAAACATCACGCACAGCACACACAGTACGCCGATCAGGCCCATTGTGTACCAGGTACCTTTTTCCATCACATCGCCGGATTGCTTCACGCCCATGATCTGTGAACTCATGCTTCCGAAAGTGCCGCTGAGTCCGCCGCCTTTTGGATTTTGAACCAATATAAAGAAGGCCAGAACAGCGCAGGCCAGCAGGATAACAACGGTAATCAGGATGATCATGATAAATTTTCCTTGTTTAAATGATTTATTTTGGCAGCAAAGTACGTCTTTTTTTCAGGATTCTGCAAACTTAATTTCCGGTAAATTTCAATAGCCTTTTCAAAGCGCCCCTGCTTCACGTGGATCTCTGCCAGCGACTCACTGACCATGATGTCTTCCCGGTCTATAGAGTTGATCGCCATCTCGAACACCGCCTCGGGGATATTGTCATCTTCTTCTCCTATGGCCGCTGCCAGCTTTTCGCGCTGCCACATAGAGCGCAGCGCAGCCTTATCTTCTTCTTCGCTGCGCCTGGCGTCATTTTTCTTTTTCAGGAACATCAGCCACTCATCAAAACCCATCATCACCATCAGCGCTTTTTCGTCTTTTTCTTCAGTATCCTGCGCTTTGTCCAGCTCTGCGGGTATAGCGTCCGGCACATTAATGCCCTGGTGCTGGAAATAATTGTCGGTAAATAAGGGTTGTATCAGTGTTTCTTCTGCTTTCATATCTTGTTCTGCCGCAGTATGGGCAAGGGAGGCGGCGCTTTCGCCTGGCACTTCCTGCAGGGGAACGATCCGTTCCGATACCGCATCTTTCATCATATTGTAAAAATAAATCCAGTTGCCGCGAAAAAGCCGGCTATCCTGCAACAGCTCAGGAGTAAAGCCTTGCTGTGCAAAGCTGTCCGCCGACTGCATCAGCCGGGCCGCAGCCAGGTAGGGGTACTTTTCCAGCAAACCTGCTACCTGTTGCTTTTCTGCAGCAGACAGGCGGTAGGGATGCTCCAGCCACGCTGAAATCAATGTTGTATGATCTGCCATCGGTATAATTAAATCAAAAGGTAAACGGGTCAGCAAATGTAGCGCCTCTTACCAATTTACAAATGCTTTGTTGAATATATCGTCTGCCAGCTGCGTGCCGATCTCTTCGATAAGCCTTGCTTCCACACTTTGCAGGGCCTGCGTGGCGGAAAAGTCGGCAAAACGGGAAAATGACTGCTGGTAACTTCCTTTTTTGTTCTTCCTGTTCTTAAAGTCGACCTGCACGGTAATGGTCAGGCGGTTCAGGGAGGCTGTCTGCGTGTTCTGCACCCCGGTCACCGACACATCGTAGTTGGTGATAAAGCCGGAAAGATCATAATCTGCATCTTCGGTATTCACCGGGGCAAGGCCGGTCTGGGAGAGTATCCTGTTCCTGATCTTGTTGGTCAGTGTAGCCGACAGCGAAGGCATCACATTGCGTGCCCGGTTTTCGAACGTATGAAAATTGATGGTTTTGCCCTCCACGCTGGCGCCCGTAAAGCTATAAACACCGCATCCGCCAAGGGTTAGGGAAAGAAAAGCGCATAAGATCAGGATCAGTTGTTTCATGGTCAGGCTGCCGTGTGGGTCTGTTTAGTCTTTGATATCATATTCTTTGATCTTGCGGTACAGGGTCCGCTCGGATATACCCAGTTCATTGGCCGCATCCCGGCGCCGGTTCTTGTGCTTTTTCAGGGCCTTGATGATAAACTCTTTTTCCCGGTCGCTGAGGGCCAGTGTCTCTTCCACTTCCTCGTGGTGGTCAAGGTGCGCTTCCGCATTTTGCGGGAAGTACAGCGGATTGGACGGAAGGAAATTGCCCGAGCTGATAATAGGGGTAACGGTTTCGGCAGGCGGGGTATAGCTGTTTGCCGTTTGAAATCCCTCCATCACCGGGTTGGCCATATTGACGGCCTGGCCCCGGGACAGGTCGAATACCAGCTGCTTCAGGTCGTTCAGGTCCTTTTTCATATCGAAAAAGAGCTTGTAGAAAATGTCTCTTTCCGTATCGGTCAACGTTTCGCTCTGGAAGCCATGCGTGCCGTGTACCGGCATCAGGGCCATGCTGGCATGCCGGTCGTTGGCCTGTGGCAGGAAGCGCTGCAGCACATCCGCGCTCACCACGGGTTCCTGCGCGAGTACGGAGATCTGCTCGGCTATATTTTTCAGTTCGCGGATATTGCCGGGCCATTTGTAGCTCAGCAGGAGGTTCAGGGCTCCGTTGTCGAGTACGATAGACTGGGTGCGGTATTTCTCGGCAAAGTCTGCGGCAAATTTGCGGAACAGTACCGGGATGTCTTCCTGGCGCTCGCGCAATGCTGGAACACGGATGGGCACGGTACTTAAGCGATAGTAGAGATCCTGGCGGAAACGGCCCTGGTGGGTCAGGTCCAGCAGGTCTTTATTGGTAGCGGCGATCACCCGCACATTGGCTTTCTGCACTTTGGAGGAGCCGACGCGGATGTACTCGCCCGTTTCAAGCATGCGCAATAAACGGGCTTGTGTGCCTAAAGGCATTTCACCGATCTCATCCAGGAAAATGGTACCGCCGTTCACCGTCTCGAAATAGCCTTTGCGGCTGTCTACAGCGCCGGTAAAAGCGCCTTTTTCGTGGCCGAACAACTCGGAGTCGATGGTGCCTTCGGGTATGGCGCCACAGTTCACCGCGATAAAAGGATTGTGCTTGCGGGCCGAAAGGGAATGGATAATCTGTGAAAAGCTCTCCTTCCCTACCCCGCTCTCGCCTACAATGAGCACGGTCAGGTCTGTATTGGCTACCTGCTCGGCCACATTCAACGCATGGTTGAGACCGGCGGAGTTTCCAATGATCCCGAACCTGTTCTTTATCGTCTGTAATTCCATTAATTTCTTGTCTTTTAAGCAGAAACCATTTCGCCCAGCAAAGTGCCGGAGGTGGCGCTGCTGATGTGTACCATCACATAATCGCCGGCTTGCAGGGCCGCATCGCCTTTAGGGAATACGACCACTTTGTTCTGGCTGTTGCGCCCGCTCCAATGCAGCTCGCTGCGCTTGCTGGTGGCTTCTATCAGTATTTCAAAGGTCTGGCCTACAGAAGCCTGGTAATTCGTCAGCGAATGCCCGCGGTACATCGCGATCACTTCTTCCAGCCTGCGCTGCTTTACCGCTTCCGGCACATCGTCGGTATAGCGGCGCTCTGCCAGGGTTCCCGGCCTCTCGCTGTAATTATACATATAAGCCAGCGAAAATTTACACTCGTCCATCAGGCTTAACGTATCCTTATGTTCTTCTTCCGTTTCGGAGCAGAAGCCGATGATCACATCCGTACTGATATCGCAGTCCGGCATGATCTCTTTGATCCTCCTTACTTTATTCAGGTACCACTCGCGGGTATAGGTACGGTTCATCATCTGCAGGATGCGGGTATTGCCGCTTTGTACCGGCAGGTGGATGCATTTGCAGATGTTGTGGTATTGCGCCATGGTCAGCAGCACATCATCAGTGATATCTTTGGGGTGCGAGGTACTGAAGCGTACCCTGAGCTTAGGGCTGATGAGCGCCACCATTTCCAACAGTTTGGCAAAAGTGACCGCATTGGATTCATCCTGCTGCTGCGCCGGGATAAAATGATAGGAATCCACGTTCTGCCCCAGCAGGGTGATCTCCTTGTAGCCTTCGTTGAATAAGGCCGTGCATTCCTGCAGGATGCTTTGCGCATCGCGGCTGCGCTCACGGCCCCGGGTAAAGGGCACCACACAAAAGGTGCACATATTGTTGCAGCCGCGCATGATGCTGACGAAAGCACTGACGCCGTTATTGTCCAGGCGTACCGGGGCAATGTCTGCATAGGTCTCTTCGCGGCTCAGCAATACATTGACGGCTTTCTGCCCGCCATTGGCTTCTTTGATCAGTGCGGGCAGGCTGCGGTAGGCATCCGGACCAATGACCATATCGACCAGTTTTTCTTCTTCCAGCAGCTTGGCCTTCAGGCGCTCGGCCATACAGCCCAGTACACCGATCAGCGCACCGGCCTTTTTCTTCTTTTCCCGGCGGAAAATATGCAGGCGGTTGCGCACGGTCTGTTCTGCCTTTTCGCGTATGGAACAGGTATTGATCAGCAGCAGGTCGGCCTCCTCCATCATCGTCGTCGC
>JAEUVW010000205.1 GCA_016786525.1 Chitinophagaceae bacterium | reverse complement strand
ATCGAGATCGCCCTGGACGAAGACAAGATGCCGGAAACTATAGAATGGAATGCCCCCGACGGTGGTGTAGAAGGCCTGCAGAAAGCAAAAGCTTTCCTGTTCGGCGTATGGGACGGCGATGAAAAAACGGCGCTGCGCATTGACCTCTGGACCAAAAAGATGATGATCGACGAAATGAATGATTTCTATTTCCAGACTTTCTTTGGCATGGCGGATACTTTTGCCCGGGCTACCAGCAATGCAGAACTGGCAACTAAGATCAAAGAGTTTGCCAAAGAGTTTCACAAACAGGTGGCGGACACGATGAACAAGCAAGCATAATTTTTTAACCCTTCAATTTGTAGTATATGTCTTTAGAAAATAAAGTAAACGAGCAGATCAAAGAGGCGATGAAGGCGAAAGACGAAGTCGGCCTGCGCACGCTGCGTGCGATCAAATCTGAAATCCTGAAAGAGAAAACCGCAGAAGGCTTCTCCGGGGAAATGACGGAAGCTACCGAAACGAAAATGCTGCAGAAAATGGCCAAGCAACGCCGCGATTCTTTAACGATCTTCGAACAGCAGAACCGCGAGGACCTGGCTACCAAAGAACGTGAAGAACTGGGTGTGATCGAAAAGTTCCTGCCGGCGCAGATGAGCGCAGAGGATCTGAAGGCCGCTATAAAAGCCATCGTGGCACAGGTAGGCGCCAGCTCTCCCGCCGACATGGGCAAGGTGATGGGCGTAGCCAGTAAGCAACTGGCCGGCCAGGCAGACGGAAAACTAATCTCCGAAACGGTAAAGGCTGTATTGTCCGGCAACTAAGCACCGGCCTGAAACCTGAATGGTATGACCATCGATATCATTGCCCTGATCCTGCTGATCCTGCTGTTTGTACGCGGGTACAAGCGCGGTATTATTGTGGCCGTTTGCGCCGTCATCGCCCTATTGGCCGGGCTGACCTGTGCGATGGCGCTTTCGGCAAAGCTGGCCATTTACCTGCAGGATAAAGGCTATCTCTCTTCAGGATGGGCCCCGATCATCAGCTATGTACTGCTGTTTATCGGCGTGGTGTGGCTGGTGCGCCTGCTGGCCAGACTCATCGATGGCTTCAGCAGTACCATCCTGCTGGGCTGGGCAAACAAATCCATCGGCGGCCTGCTGTATGCCCTCACGGGTATGATTGCCTTCAGCTCCCTGCTGTGGCTGTGCCGCTATGCACACCTGCTCACACCCGATACCCTGGCCCATTCCAAAACCTACCCCTACCTGGAGCCGGTCGCCCCCTGGGTGTTTGAGCATATCGGCAAGCTTTTGCCTTTTGCCAAAGATGTATTCGCCGACATGCGGGAATTTTTTGAAGGCGTCAATCAAAAACTGCCGGAGCATGTGGGTACTCATTGACAATTACGACTCTTTTACCCATATCCTGCATCATTACCTGCTGCTTACCGGCCACGAGTGCATCGTCTTGCGCAATGACGAAACGGAGCTCCGGGCACTGGCCACTTTGCAACCGGAACGGCTGATCATTTCCCCCGGCCCGCAGACCCCTGCGGAATCCGGCATTTCGATGGAAGCCATCCGTTTTTTTCATGACAAAATTCCCATCCTGGGTATCTGCCTGGGACACCAGGCCCTGGGCCAGTTCTTCGGAGCGCCCCTGCTGCACAGCCCCAGGCCCATGCATGGCATGAAAAGCAGGGTACGGCATTCGGGGCACCCGCTTTTCCGGGGTATTCCCCCGGAGTTTGAGGTCATGCGCTACCATTCCCTCTGTATCGACATCGGGCAGTCCGCCTCTTTAATACCCCTGGCCAGCGCCGCAGACGACGGTGTTTTGATGGCTTTTGGCCACAGGGAGCTACCCCTGACCGGCATCCAGTTTCACCCCGAAAGCATCGGTACACCCTGCGGGCAGCAGATCATCGATAACTGGGCCGGAATGTTTTCGTGAACAGGTATCATTTTTTCAGGATCAGCTATTATCTTTGCGGTCCTTTGTTGGTCTCGTAGTTCAATGGATAGAATAGAAGTTTCCTAAACTTTAGATCCAAGTTCGATTCTTGGCGAGACCACAGCATCTTCAGGCAAATAGCACTTTGTGTTATTTGCCTTTTTTATTGGCGGGAAACAGTAAAGATGATAAACCCTTAAAGGAATATGCCCGGATAGCATCCCGCCGGCAATTGATGAGGAGGGGCCGTGATACAGACCGCACAGTAAGAACCTCTATTCATCATACAGAAATCCGGTGCTTGCAGGAAAGTAAATAAGTATTTGTTGCATGCTGAAACACACAGCGGAAAAGAGCCGGGGTATGCTCCCGGCTCTTTTCGTGATGATGGTCCTGTCTGAATACAACAGGACCTGATGCTTACAAAAGATACAAATCGTGGAAATTTCCCTACTAACAAATGCGTACCGGCACCCGTCACTATATTATAAACATGTCGAATGTAAAAAATATGACAAAATGTTTATAACAAAAAAACCAAAAAAGATGAAACAACACCAAAAAACCAAAACCAGTACCAGGTCCTTTTTAAACCAATCGTCATCTATCATTCATTAACCAAAAAACATCTGTATAATGAAACAACTACTGATCGTCACCACACTATGCGCCAGCATGAACCTGAGCGCCCAGGAATATTATTCCTGCCCCGGATTTGAGCCCGTCATTGAAAAGTCAATGGCTTGTACCCAGTCTTCTGTAGACTATAAAAACAAATACAGGCTGCAAAGCAGCTATATTCCCTGGACAAGCCCATTTGTCGACGAAATCGTGATACCGATCAACCTGGTCGTACTGGCCGACGACTACGGGGAACAGGGGGCCTTTAAACCGGCCGACTGGACGGCGCCCTTCGGCTCATCGACGTATAATGTCTATGCGGGCTACTATATCAACCAGGCGTTCAAATCAACCGCCCTGCCCAGTGACCCGGTACCCGGCTACCCCGATACTTACTGGCTGAACTCCACCCGGAACACCAAGATCCGGATCGAGTTCAACCAGGTGTATTACTACAGCAATACAGAGGTGTTGAATAAACCCTTTTCTTACGACTACCGGTCAGCGAGCGGTAGTTATGGCGCTGTTCAAAAGCTGCATTTAACCGCACACCCCGAAGCAGCGAAGTTCATCAACTGCTACCTGATCAAAAATGTCTGGCCGGGCGCCGGCGGAGAGGCCGTCACACTCAGCGACACCCTATCCGTATTTTCCAGTACCTGGGACAATCCGGCTGATGGTTACAGGTGGATCAACATGTCGGACTATATGTTTTTTAACAAGCATTTGCCGCACGAGCTGGGGCATCATTTCAACCTGAGGCATACCTACAACTCCGGCGAATATCCTTCAGGCATTGATGCCCTGCATGATGTATTTATCCCGCCGTTTACCACCGAACAATCCTGCCCTGCCGGTGGCGACCCCGAGGAATCCGCAACAGATATGTGCACCAACAATATTATGAGCGGTCACGACAAAAGCTGGTTTGTATCGCCACTGCAGGCCGGCAGGATACACAGGACGCTCCGTACAAATGTGACCAGGCATTTTGCCTACGGCACTTCAGCAACACCGCATACCATTACAGCCGATGAGACCTGGGATTTTACCTACAAATCCTACAACAGCATTGTCATCAAAAAAGGAGCTACCCTCACGCTGACTTGCCGCCTGGAAATGAGCAAAGGCGCTAAGATCATCATTGAACCCGGTGCTACGCTCGTCGTTGACGGCGGCTATATTACGGCTGCGCGCTCGGCTGGACCGGATCATGAAGGCTGGTGGCCGGGTATAGAAGTATGGGGAAATGACAGCCTTTCCCAGACAGGCGCCGGAAAGCAGGGAAAGCTGGTGACCAAAAACGGCGCCGTGATCGAACATGCCCACGAAGCGATACAGGTATGGAAACCCGATGCCTGGAACACGGGAGGAGGCATTGTGGACTGCCGCAATACGACCTTCCGGAACAACAGGCGTTCCTGCGCTTATTACCCCTACCATTCCTACAATGCGTCCAAGACTTTTGAATACCCGAACAAAGGCATCTTCCGGGAATGCACTTTTGTCTGGGACGATAATTACAAAAGCCCGGACAACATCAGCTGCGGCATCTCCCTCTTTCATGTCAACGGTGTCATGATCCAGGGCTGCAGCTTTGCAGACAACCGGACAGGCACGCAGGCATACCGGCCGGACGGTATCGGATCGCTTGATGCGGGGTATACTGTGGTCGGTATTGATCTGAATCCAGGCACCCCCTCCGCCCCCAATGTCGACCATTACTACGACGAGACGGATTACATTGTCTCTTCATTCAGCAACCTGAAAAACGGGATCCAGGCCATGAGCTCCAATACCCTGTTCCCGATAAAAGTGGATCATGCCAAATTTGAAAACTGCGCTACCGGCGTATTGGTGGATGCCATGGACAACGTCGTGATTACCCGCAATAAATTTGATAAGAACACGAACTACCACCTGGAAAACCCGACGATGCTGCAGCTGGTCTTCCGCAATGCCACAGGCTATACCATAGAGGGTAACCTCTTTGACAATACCCACAGCCTGGGCGGATCGGGAACCGCTATCTACAATTCAGGACAGGAAAACAATGCGGTGTACCGGAATAAGTTTAACGGCCTGACGGAAAACAACTATGCAAACGGCTTCAACTCCAACGACCTGTCCGATGCCAACAGCAAAGGCCTGAGCTGGAAATGCAATGAAATGGCCAACGGCAGGTATGACCTGATGGATTTTGTCGCGTCCTATTCCAGTGCACCCGACGGAGAAGGGGTAAAACTGATGCAGGGCTCGGCATCTGCCCCTGCAGGAAATATTTTCTCCTCTTCTATTATTGATGGCGGACTCAGCTACGACAGGCACATCAACCATATAGACCTGGATGTGCTGAAGTATTACTATAATACATCAGCGGAAAAGCCCACAGAGGTCTCCGGGACTGTGACGGAAATATGGAGCAGTACTGCGAAAAAGTGCCCTTCAAGCTTTGAGCCGACCATCGGTGAGATCAGTAAGGAACTGGGCCGTATGGTTCCCGCCGGCCCTGACGCCCGGGCTTCGATCAAAAATACCAGTTCCGGCATTTTGACGCAGACTGCTGCGCTGCAGGATTTATTAAGCAAAGGCAACAGGCCGCAACTGCATGAACTGGCTGCTGGTATGAATGAGGGCAACCGTGCGGCGATCCACAAAACCTTACTGGGCGAAAGCCCTTACTTGTCTGTATCCCTGCTGGAACAACTGGGAAAAACAGACCCGGCCATTTACCCCCGCGATTGGTACCGCGACCTGCTCATCGCGAATATAGAAGCCGCTGCAGACCCGGCTCTGATGCAGACCCTGAACGCCGGTGCTTTCCATATGCCCGTTCAGCACATCAGGGATATTGAGAAAGCGCAGACTACAACCATCACGGAGCGCGGAAAGAAAGAACAGGGCATTGCGGGCCTGACAGAGCAAATGAACATGCAGGAAAACCTTGCCGTCAATACCTTGCTCACAGACAGTGTTGCTGTCAACTGGATGGATGCCGCACAGCTGATCCGGGACAACAGCCGCGAACTAAGGGATATGGACCTGGTCAGCCTGCACTTCAGCAGGAACAGCGTCGGCGAAGCAATAGCAGTGCTGGATTCCCTGGAGCACCATTCCGGCAACTATTTACTGGCCAGAACTGCAGGCGATGTAAAAGAGTTCAGCGAGTTTAACCGCTACCTCCTGTCTATTACAGGCAATACAGGAAAGGTAAAAACACTGCAGGCCGCAGAAATTGCAGAGCTCGGCCGCATGGCGGCAAACTTCAGAGGAAAAGCCGCCCGCCTGGCACAGAATACGCTTTGTTTCTTTACAGGCCAATGTGAGCCTCCTGTGGTAGTCTATGATCTTCCGGAAGAAAGCAGCGCATCTGCCGATCGCTCTTTAAACACCGGAAAGGCTAAGCCTGTGGTCTACCCCAACCCCAATTCGGGAATGTTTACCGTGATCGTCCCGGACGGCAGGGAACTGGCCGGTATCAGCGTGGCAGACCTGGTAGGGAAACCGTACGCTGTAGACCTGCACCCCGTAGGATTAAACAGCTTTCGCCTGGAATTGAAAAACCCCGAAAATGGCGTTTACCTGATGCGCACAAGCTACAAAGACGGGTCTGCCTATACCAGTAAGATCATTGTCGCCCAATAGCAATAGGAGCGGCTGAAAGTCATTGAAGGCCCTGCTTGCCGCCCAGGGTGCCGTACACCGCCGGTACATCACGCAAACGATTGTCCTGGCGCAACAGACCCCGGCAGTACAAAAAAAGCCGGAGCGATATCGCTCCGGCTTTTTGCTACATTTTAATTTTCAGGCATCGCCTGCCATTGCCGGTACCGCGGCACCAGCACAAAGCATAAGAAGAGCAGGTACAGCAGCAGGCATATATATTTTATTCCATTGTTGCAGACGGTAAAATACTCAGCTCAAAGCGTATGATTATTGCGGGCCAATAAGGTGTTGGTATACGCTTTTGAAAAGGGCCGGAACACGAGGTTCCGGCCCTTTTTATGCCTCAGTTTTCTGGTACTGTATGCCTCCGGAGGTAAAGATGTGTTGCCCCCCATTTTTCAACCATAAAGGAAAATCATTGCTTTCCACTTTTTGATCGAAAGCGCTATCCAGGTATCACCTGATCCATTCAAGGATAATTTTATCCGCTTTTTGATTTAATAAACATTTTAGTATAAATAGTACAAAATTCAACCTCAACAAATTTAGATTGTAAAATTTCTGATTTTTACCTACTTTTGACATAGAATAAATTCTAAAAAGAGGAGGCGGAAAATCTTACAGAGTACGCGTAATCAAAAAAAATTCCCATTATGAAAAAAGTATGTTGCATCATTGCATCAATGTTTCTGTCATTAGCCGCATTTCCGGTTAATAATTTCTATTTGACCTATGGAACAGGTTTTAGTAGTACGGCTTCTTCAATCAGTTTTACTTATAGCATAAGCAGCCCTGATTTGTCAACCTCAACCGAAAGCGGGGGGCGATTTTATGGCCGTGTTATATTCAGCGGTGCAGGCGGTAATCACTATGTCAAAAGCTTTGTTCATGGCTTCAACTGGAATAGTTCAGGAATCACCGTTCGGGAGCCGCTCACCTATACAGAAGTGCCAAATGATAGGCTTCCTCCTTCATCCTCTCCACTGACGACAGGCAGTACAACAGTGACGGTTCCCGTCAATACCGCCTGTCTTCCCAATGGTACTTACACCGTGTTTTTGGAGCTGTACGGCGATTGGCCTATCGGTGTTGAATTGCCGCACAATGCTTTACTGAATTTTACCGTAGGCTCAACGACTACTAATTATGATAACGCGATATTGTATCATGCTCATCCATCGGGCCTGCTGATAGATAATATTAACCAATCCCTGCTAAACAGTGATGTACCGATTGCCAGCGGTGCGATCGGTACATTTACCGTTTCCTCAGGCAGCAGTTTTTCCGGTTCCACTTCCATCACACCGGGAAATTGCACCACACTGCCTGTTATCAATATCACTACTACAGGTGGCGCTTCCCCCTACACTTTATATTACCGGAATGGAAGCAGTACGTCTGGTTCAATGAGTTCCGCTTCTTCGTCGATGAGCCTTCCGGGTTTAACACATGGTACCTATAACCTGGCTCTGGTGGATGCAAATGGCTGCCGCCGGGATTATACAACTACGACAGTCAAGCCGACAACGAGTGTAACGGTCACACCGGGCAATCAAACCATTTGCAAGAATAAATGCATCCAATTATCGGCCAGTGCTACAGGCGGCAGCGGATTTACGTACAGCTGGGAGCATTCCAAACCAGGAACGGCTCCTTACACCATTTATAGCGGACAAAGTTTCAGCACCATCCCTCCATCACCTACTGCTCCCGCAGTAACAATATCTAACACATACACGGCAACAGCATCTAATGCCTATTGCACAGGATCTGCTTCCACAGTGCAAACTGTAAACCGAACCTGTAGTTCAAATGAATTTTGCTTTATTCGCTCTAAGGATAACAATATGCGTATCGCTGAACGTGAAGGTGGAATTTCTTTCGCCGACACTAAACTGGGGCTGTACCCCAACCCGGCCGCAAATTTTCTGAACATCCGCTTCGGCGAACTCGAAGCAGAAAATGCTCACATTGAGGTCTACGATGTGATGGGTAAACTGTTGAAAAGGCATGCCGTCGTCGTCGGTACAGTATCTATGGAAATGGATATCAGCACCCTTCCGCAAGGCCTGTACCTGCTACGGGTCGTAACATCCG
>JAEUVW010000148.1 GCA_016786525.1 Chitinophagaceae bacterium | reverse complement strand
CCGTTGGCCTGTGTGCACACCAGTTTGGAAAAAAAGATACCTTCTTCCAGTTTGTAAATAATCACTTCACTCAATTCGACATCAAATCGGGTCATAAAACCATAAAACAGGTCGTGTGTCAAGGGGCGTGTCGGCTGCATTCTTTCCAGCGCTACAGCAATAGCCTGAGCCTCAAAGGCCCCGATCACTATAGGCATCCTGCGCTGGCCATCCATTTCTCCGAGCACGATTGCATAGGAGTTGTTTTGCGTAATACTGTGTGATAATGCTACAATTTCCAGTTCAATTTTTTTCATCACGTGTGATATGCTGTGCCAGCTAAATCTAAGTTTTATACGTTAAAGGTAAACTATTTTATACTAAAATAATGTCGGACTTTCGGCATCGTTTTCCCCGTTGGGGATCAGCGCAATTTCCTTTACATCATTAATATTCAGTTTCTTACCTATGGCTTTCCAACCGGTTACTTCAGTGTATTCGCTGAGGCCAAGCTGCTCTTCCGTCCACTCGCTTTTCTTTTTGCCGCTGCGGATAATGGCTACGGGCTCTGAATGGGTGCTGACCAGTACCAGTTCGTTGCCGGCCCCTTCTTTGATAAAGGAAAATTTGTTTTTCAGGGTTTGTGTTTCGATGACGAAGCGCTTTACATAATACTGGCTGCCCGGAGCATCAAAGTATATGGCCGAAATGATGTTTTCGGGGTGGAATTTTTCGATCAGCAGGGTGTCTGACGTCTCGTAGCGGTTGCTCAGTTCAAAGTCGGTCAGTTCGTAGCTCCCGTCTTTGTAAAAAGCAATGATGCGGTCGCCCTCGGCAAAACGGCCGAGCAATTGCCCGTTTTCTTCTTTATTCAGGCGGCCGGTGCTGGGGTCAAACCATATTTTCAACGCCGAAAGGGTGGATTTTCCTTTTTCCTTGAGTTTGATGCCTTTGATCGGGTACTTCGTTACCTGGTTGCCTCCTGCGCTGCGCCCTTTGATATCCATCGTTTCAAAAAAGAAATCGAGGTTTTTTACCCTGGCTTTGCTGCCCGGCGATAAGGTGATAGAGATCACTTCTGCCTCGCCGTTGGGGTTGGCGGTAAAGTACAGCACTTTGCTGCTGGGGTTGCCTTTGGTCAGATCGTACTCTTTGTCCCGCGTAATGCCCGTTACATTGAAGCGTTTGCCATAGGCAATGCCGGATTTGCCGTCCAGGTACACCATATTGTAGGTCGTCCGTTCATCGTTCTTCCTGAAGATGTCGACATGGATAATATCTTTTCCGACAAAGATTTTGTCCGATACTTTGGTGACGATCATCTTACCGTCTTTGCGGAACACGATGATCTGGTCCAGGTCGGAGCAGTCGAAGAGGTACTCGTCTTTTTTCAGTCCGGTGCCGATAAACCCTTCTTTCCAGTTCACATACAATTTTACATTGGCAATGGCTACCGTGTTGGCCTGGATCGTTTCAAACCTGCGGATCTCCGTTTTGCGCTCCCGTCCTTTCCCATATTTTTTCAGGATGCCTTCATAATACTTGATGGCATAATCATTCAGGTGTTCGATGTTGTGTTTGACTTCCGCGATATTGTCATTCACACCCCTGATGTGTTCGTCGGCTTTAAAGGCGTCGAACTTCGAAATGCGTTTGATGCGGATCTCGGTCAGCCTGACGATGTCGTCTTGCGTGATCTCCCTGCGGAACTGCTTTTTGTAGGGCTTCAGTCCTTTGTCAATCGCGGCCAGTACCCCTTCCCAGGTCGTTTGTTCCTCGATATCCCGGTAAATACGCTTTTCGATAAAGATCTTTTCGAGGGAAGAAAAGTGCCAGTCTTCTTCCAGTTCGGACAGTTTGATCTCCAGCTCACGCAACAGCAGGGCTTTGGTTTCTCTCACGGATTCTTTCAGCAATTCGCAGGCGCTGACAAAGTGCGGTTTGTCGTTGATGATGACGCAGGCATTCGGTGAAATAGAAATTTCACAGTCGGTGAAGGCATAAAGTGCATCAATGGTCTGGTCGGTAGAGATACCGGCAGCCAGCTGCACGATCAGTTCCACGTCGGCAGCCGTATTGTCGCTGACGCTTTTGATCTTGATCTTGCCGTTGTCGTTGGCTTTCAGGATGCTGTCTGCCAGTTGGGAGGTGGTCACGCCATAGGGTACGCTGCGGATGGCTACACTTTTTTTATCTACATCTTCGATCCTGGCGCGTACGCGTACTTTACCGCCCCTTGCCCCGTCGTTGTAATTGCTGACGTCTATATAACCACCGGTAGAAAAGTCGGGGTACAGTTCAAATGCTTTGTTTTTCAGGTGTTTGATGGAGGCTTCCATCAGTTCGCAGAAGTTGTGCGGCAGTACCTTGGTCGAAAGGCCTACGGCAATACCTTCCGCACCCTGGGCCAGCAGTAGCGGGAATTTCATCGGCAGGGCCAGGGGTTCGTTTTTACGCCCGTCGTAGCTCAGCTGCCATTCAGTCGTCTTGGCATTGAAGGCCACTTCCAGGGCGAATTTAGACAGGCGTGCTTCTATATACCGCGAGGCTGCCGCTCCATCGCCGGTACGCTCATCGCCCCAGTTACCTTGTGTTTCGATCAGCAGGTCCTTTTGCCCGATATTGACAATGGCCGCACTGATAGAGGCATCGCCATGGGGATGGTACTGCATGGTCTGGCCCACTACATTGGCTACCTTATTGAAGCGGCCGTCGTCCATTTCCTTCATGGCGTGCAAAATCCGGCGCTGCACGGGTTTCAGGCCGTCGGTCACTGCCGGTACCGCGCGTTCCAGGATCACGTAACTGGCATACTCCAGAAACCAGTTCTGGTACATCTCGCCGATCATTACGGTATCATTATTATTGTGTTGTTGTGCTGATTCGTTCTCCTGGTCCATCATAAGTCAAAAAACTTCCCTTGTCAGAAAGTGTGCAAAAATATCCTTTTCTCTGAAAAACGGGCGGACGAAACAGTATTATGCCAACTGCGTATGGTATTTCGTGTTTTTTTTATAAACTAAAGTATGGTAAACAATAAAATGAGTACCGCAATAAAGTATAACATGCCCAGGAAACCCAATACTAAACCGGCAATAGCCAGCCCCCGGTCCCTGCGGTGCGGCTGCATGCCGATAATGCCTAAAATGATCGCTACAGGAAAAATGCCGAGCAGACCGAAAGCAAAGGCCAGGCTGCCGTTAATACCGGAGTCCGGTTTGCTTTCCTGTTCTTCGGCAGGCAATGTATCGGTTTGCTGCAAAGAACGGCTGATCTGCACTGCTGAGGCATCGTTGATTTTCCGGACGAGTTTTTGACTTGCCTGCTGTCGCTCTTTTATGGGAATGGCAGCAAAGGTGTCATGAGAATAGGTACTGCTTAAAAAAACAACCATCAATAAGAAGAACAGCTTTCTGGCTAACATGTGGTGAAAATATTGTTTTTTTTCAAACAACACAATACTTTGGGATTCTGCCTGGTACAGTACTTAACTAAAGAAATGTGCCGAAAAACACAAAAGCGAAACCGATCAGCAGCAACAGGAGCACCAATGTAAGGATGCCCAGCATCAGGCCGGCAAGTGCGAGCCCC
>JAEUVW010000145.1 GCA_016786525.1 Chitinophagaceae bacterium | reverse complement strand
TGTCCATGAATTGCAGATCCAGTTTTTTTTCTTTCCTGCTGCTTGTTTTTTGTGTAGCATACAGCAATCATTCCAATGCCCAGACCGATGTGGCCAACCTGCGCAACAGCCAGCTTTCCTTTACCAGGGTAGCCCAGGCCTATGCCAAATACAATGATACGCTGCGTCGCCTGTTTGGCTCCCGCGAACTGAGCTATCCACCCAAAGACATTTACATCCGCGAATTCAAATCGCAGAATGAAATGGAACTGTGGGCACGCGAAAATCCTGAAGATCAGTACAAACTGATCAAACAATACCGGGTCTGCGCCCTGTCGGGCATCCTGGGGCCCAAACGCTGTGAAGGCGACAAACAGGTACCGGAAGGCTCTTACTTTATCGAAGATTTTAACCCGCAAAGCGACTTCTTCCTGTCCATGCTGATCAATTATCCCAATTATTCAGACGTCATCCTGGGAGATAAAAAGAAACCGGGCGGGGATATCTACATCCATGGGGGCTGCATGACCGTAGGCTGTGTCCCTATGACGGACGAAGTGATACAGGAACTGTACGTTGTCTGCCTGAACGCACGGCTGAACGGGCAAAACTATATCCCCATCAACATCTACCCTACCCGCTTCAACAAGAGGGGCCTGGATTACCTGGGCAGGACCTATGCGACGGAAGAGTCCAAGCAAAAATTCTGGATCAACCTCAAAGCAGGGTACGACTATTTCGAAGCCAACAAAAAACTGATGCCGGTAATGTATACCCCTGACGGCAAATATGTTTTTTAAACACTTCCTTTACTTTCATACACCACAATTTTTATTGAGCACATGAGTACAATCGAAAAAATACATTGCCTGATCATCGGATCAGGTCCCGCCGGCTACACTGCTGCGATCTATGCTTCCCGTGCAGGCTTAAAGCCGGTACAGTACCAGGGCCTGCAACCGGGCGGCCAGCTGACCATTACCACAGATGTAGAGAACTATCCCGGCTACCCGGAAGGGATTATGGGCCCGCAAATGATGAAAGATTTTGAAACACAGGCCAAAAGAATGGGCGCTGATGTACGCTGGGGCATGGCGACCAAAGTAGACCTGAGCGTACGCCCGTTCAAAGTGGAAATAGATGAAGAACACTGGGTGGAGGCTGACTCCATCATCATCGCTACCGGCGCCTCCGCCAAATGGCTGGGCCTGGAAAGCGAGCAGCGCCTGAACGGCTACGGCGTATCTGCCTGTGCCGTTTGTGACGGTTTCTTCTTCAAAGACAAAGAAGTAGCCATCGTAGGCGCCGGGGATACCGCAGCAGAAGAAGCACTCTACCTGTCCAAACTGTGCAGTAAGGTGCACATGCTGGTACGCCGCGACGAAATGCGCGCCAGCAAGGTGATGCAACAACGCGTCCTGAATACCCCGAACATCCAGATCTACTGGAACACCGAAACGGTAGAGGTGCTGGGTGAGAAAAAAGTAAGCGGGCTGCGGGTGCGCAATGTACAAACAAACGAGATGCAGGATATTGAGCTCAGTGCGTTCTTCGTGGCCATCGGGCATACGCCAAACTCCGGCATCTTCAAAGGATACATCGATATGGATGAGGAAGGATACATCAATACCATACCCGGCACTTCCAAAACAAACATTGAAGGCGTATTTGCCTGTGGCGATGTACAGGACAAAATGTACCGCCAGGCAGTAACGGCTGCGGGAAGTGGCTGCATGGCCGCACTGGACACCGAGCGGTACCTGGGGGCTTTAGCTTTTGAACAAGGACATTAATGATAGCAATAGACGGTGTTTTATTGAGTGACGATGTGGTGCAGGCCCAGTTTGTATGCGACCTGGAGCGCTGCAAAGGGGGCTGTTGTGTGGATGGGGACTGTGGCGCACCGATCACTGCAGCAGAAGCGCAGACCATTGTTGAGGTATACCCACAGGTAAAACCTTACCTGCCCCACGAGTATACACTGGAGATCGACCGCCAGGGCTTTTACGTTACCGACGACGAGCATGGGCTGGTGACCCCCACCATCAACGGCGGCATTTGTGTCTATGCCTTCACCGATCCTTTGGGTGTCGTGAAATGTGGCATTGAACAAGCCTACCGCGACGGGAAGATCGCTTTTAAAAAACCGATCTCCTGCCACCTGTTTCCTTTACGCATTACCGAAACACCGGAGTATGAACTGGTGAACTATGAACCGCGTAAAACCCTGTGCCGCCCGGCCTGTAAACAAGGGAAAAAATTGCAGGTCCCGGTGTACCGGTTTCTGAAAGAACCCCTGATCCGCAAATACGGCGAGTCCTTCTACGAGGCGCTGGAAGCCGTAGCCGGCAGGATGCAGGAAGAAGATTACTAAGTGATGACCCGCGAAGATGTTTCGCGGGTTTCTTTTTTATAGCTTATACGATTTCCGGACCTATACCGTTAAGGATAGAAATGCCCTGGCACCATGAAAACACAGGCTGTTAAACTATCTTTTGCTGCCAAAAATGCATTGCTGCTTTTCCCTTGCGCATTAGCGATCACCCTTTTCCTGTTTTATATCGATGAAGGCGCTTATGCCCTGAATTGGAGCGATCTGCAGCGGGAATGGGCCGCTTTTCTGGGCTATATACTCAGCATTTTTATAGCCCAGTTTGTCCTGTCCCTGCTGTTGCGGGAGTTCAGACCCATTGTCCGGATCCCCTTTCATTGGTCCTGGGTATACCCCTGGGCTTCCTGTTGCTGTTTGGCAGTATTGAGCTTTTTATTTTGGCCTATATGGTCCTGGGCTGATCAAAAAACAATTCTGCTTTCCTGCACTTTCTGCCCGTGATTAGTGTGGCGGCGTGACTAAGTGTAATAATGAATAATGTTTAATGAATAATGTCTAATGAATAATGAATAA
>JAEUVW010000030.1 GCA_016786525.1 Chitinophagaceae bacterium | reverse complement strand
GCTGGTTCAGCGCATCGGGCACCAGGGTGACCTGCTGCGGTTTTACCTCCAGCACCAGTTGTACGAATTTATCTTCAGTAGGGTTGCCCTCTATATTGAACTCTGTAGTGATCACCGGCATGATCTCCCGCACATCAGCATAGCGGATATGCCGCTCGTCGGGCCGGGGATGCACTGTAATGCCGTCTGCGCCGAAGCGCTGGCAGTCGATGGCAGCCTGCAATACATTGGGATTGTCGCCGCCGCGGCTGTTGCGCAGCGTGGCTATTTTATTGATATTGACGGAGAGTTTGGTCATCTTGCGGCAAAGGTACTAAGGGAATCGCTGACTTCGCCTGGCGTTAAGGGTACAGGTAGTAATCTTTGAGTTCCCATTTTTGGGTGAGTACATATTCTTTTACTGCAGCTGTGTCTGATTTCAGTTGAAAGAATTCTGTTGCAATCACGCCAACCCCGGGCTGAACGTATTTATTTGTTTTCCATTTGATTACATGGTTAACCTCATCTTCAGTAATAATAAGCAGGCAGGGGCGTTTAGGGTCACCATTGTAGGTGATAAGGCCGTAGAAACTGTAGTAATTCGCTATACTGGATGTGAAGGCTAGAGAGCCGATCTTCCGGATGGTGCCGGCTTGCTTGTTATACTGAAAGCGGGGGGTGATATTGCCGCTGGTGTCTGTAATAAGGGTGAGACTATCACTTGGTGAGCGATAAAACACATCTCCGGCTCCGTTTACTTTGTAAAAAGTATCCCTGCCAAAAGCTGCTTTATCAATCACTCTCTGCAGGAAGGATGACCTGGTCTCTTTACCCGTGCTGTCATAATCGGTTATCGTATAGAGCCAAAAGTTTCTCAGCTGTAAAGGGTAAAGCCTGGAGGATGCAGCGCCATGGCTGATCGGGGAGGGTAAAATATTGGTGACGTGTTTAGACTCTTTCACACAGGAGGAGAGCAAGAGCAGCAGTAAAAGCACCCCTTGTGCCGGTATTTTTTGGATCATACAGATGTCTTTTTACTTAGGAATGCAATAATATTGGAATTTTATTAAGTTGCGAATCAATCTTTTTGACCTGCTCATGAATTATCGTTTGTTTTCTGTGATTTTGTTTTTGTGCTTGCTGCCGCATCATTTTGCGGAAGCAAGGGTACATCGTAAAACCGGTGTCGGCCTGACTATTGAAGCGGGCCAGCAAATTCAATTCAACCGCCCGGATCGCCTCGGTGTCTATACCTTTCGGACCGGTATCCCTGTCGCTGCATCTGTGGATTTTACATTTTCTTCGGCCAGTACCTGTGGTTTCATGATGAGCCTGGCAGCAGAGTACACTCCATATAAGGTAAAATTCGCGTATAGCGGTCCCCAAATGTCAGTCCGGGAGGAATACAGTGCCGGTGTAGGTGGACTGCGTTTACCCATGTATTTTTTTGTACGTACCCGGAAAGATAAAATGTTATTTGCTCTGGGCGGAAGTATCAATTTCAGGAAGACGGTGGTGTACAGATCGAGTTTGGATTATGACAACCCGAACAGGCAGGAATACAGGAGTACCGCTTACCTGGACGACGAAAATTTCCCCTTCAGTCTTGACCTGCGGTACCTCTATCGCCTTACACCCAAATCTGTTTTAAACGTTCACATCAGCTACAACTTTATGGGATATGGTGGAGTATCAAGCTTGTACAATACGATTGGTCCACGCATCGGCGTGATGCACAGCGTCGACTATCACTTCTCGGGAGCTCCCAGCCTGATTACAGTGGCAGCAGGCTACCAGCGTACCTTGTGGCCTGCTAAAAAAACAAATAACACTCCAGGGGTTCAGCAATAAGCAGATTTACTGTTGATACTTCAGGGGCAAAAAGAGGAGCGCTCCGTAAATTGATCCGGTTATTTTGGGTGCTGTTTCCGGTGCGGCCCGGCCGTTTCTGCTTTACAGGAGAACAAATTGCCCAATTGCCGAATTCCGGTTTTATATTTGCACACTTTTTATTAGTAGATTATGATCCTCTCCGATAAGCGAATACTGGAAGAAATAGAAAAAGGCACCATTGTGATCCAGCCTTATGACCGTTCTTACCTGGGTACCAACTCCTACGATGTGCACCTGGGCAAGCACCTGGCTACTTATACCGATAAGGAACTGGATGCCCGCAAGCACAATACCATTGTTCATTTCGACATACCGGAAGAAGGCTTTGTGCTGCAGCCGGGTACCCTGTACCTGGGCGTTACCGAAGAGTACACCGAAACACATGCGCATGTGCCCTTCCTGGAAGGCAAATCCTCTACCGGCCGCCTGGGTATTGATATCCATGCCACAGCAGGCAAGGGAGATGTGGGCTTCTGCAATACCTGGACGCTTGAAATATCCTGTGTGCACCCCGTGCGCGTATATGCGGGTATGCCCATCGGCCAGCTGATCTATTTCCCCGTAGACGGAGAGATCATCAACAAATACAATACCAAGGCCAACGCCAAATACAACGAACGCACCATACGTCCCGTGGAAAGTATGATGTGGAAGAACAGGTTTTAGGCGGCTTTGCCGTAACAATACAGCGTAACTTTTTTTCAACCATTACCGCAAACAACACTTTGTTTGCCTGTTTATACAAGCTTTATTACAAATGTCCGGCAGTCTATCCTTTTTACGCCTCAGCGGCCTTGAGCCGCTTGTCGTACGCCCCGAGACCAATTTTGTCAACGTAGGGGAGCGTACCAATGTGACCGGTTCCAAGAAATTCGCCCGGCTCATTAAAGAAAACAAATATGAAGAAGCCCTGTCTGTTGCCCGGCAGCAGGTAGAAGGCGGCGCCCAGGTGATCGACGTCAATATGGACGACGCGCTGCTGGACGGTGTGCAGGCCATGACCACCTTCCTGAACCTGCTGCAAAGCGAGCCGGATATAGCGCGCATCCCCGTCATGATCGACTCTTCGAAATTCGAGATCATCGAGGCCGGCCTGAAATGTGTGCAGGGCAAATGCATCGTCAACTCCATTTCCCTGAAAGAAGGGGAGGCTAAATTCATAGAGCAGGCACAGACCTGTAAGGCCTTTGGCGCAGCGGTCATCGTAATGGCCTTCGACGAAGACGGGCAGGCAGACAGCCTGCAGCGCCGGGTCAGCATCTGCGAACGGGCCTATACCATCCTTACAGAGCAGGTGGGCTTTGCCCCCCAGGATATTATTTTCGACCTGAACATCTTCGCGATCGCCACCGGTATCGAAGAGCATAACAATTACGCAGTGGACTTTATAGAGGCCACAAGAATTATCAAGGAAAAAATGCCGCTGACGAAAGTGAGCGGAGGAGTCAGCAACGTCTCTTTTTCATTCCGGGGCAACGATCATGTGCGGGAAGCCATCCATAGTGTGTTCCTGCTGCATGCGATACGGGCCGGTATGGATATGGGCATTGTGAACGCCGGCCAGCTGCAGATCTACGACCAGATCGAAGCTCAGCTGCGTGAGCTCTGCGAAGACGTGGTGCTGAACCGCAGGCCCGACGCTACGGAGCGCCTGGTCAGCTTTGCCGAAACGGTAAAGGCCAGCAGCAAAGAGATCGTAAAGGATGAAGCCTGGAGGAATACCAGTGTGGAAGAACGCCTCAAGCATGCCCTGGTCAACGGGATTACAGATTATATAGATGCCGATACCGAAGAGGCGCGGCTGAAGTATCCCCGTCCCCTGCATGTCATTGAAGGGCCCCTGATGGACGGCATGAATGTGGTCGGCGACCTGTTTGGCAGCGGTAAGATGTTCCTGCCGCAGGTGGTGAAAAGTGCGCGGGTGATGAAGAAAAGCGTGGCCTGGCTCACCCCCTTTATCGAACAGGAAAAATTAGACAACCCGATGGCCCTGCAGGGTGGGGCCTCCAAGATATTGCTGGCTAC
This sequence comes from Chitinophagaceae bacterium, assembly GCA_016786525.1. Classification (GTDB taxonomy): domain Bacteria; phylum Bacteroidota; class Bacteroidia; order Chitinophagales; family Chitinophagaceae; genus Rurimicrobium. The sequence continues at coordinate 930 of JAEUVW010000030.1, read as the reverse complement.
CGTGAAAGGCGATGTGCACGACATCGGTAAAAATATTGTCGGCGTAGTACTGGCCTGCAACGGCTACGAGATCATCGACCTGGGGGTAATGGTGCCTGCCGATAAGATACTGGACAAAGCCCAGGAACTGGGTGCAGACATCATCGGCCTGAGCGGCCTGATTACCCCTTCGCTGGACGAAATGGTGCATGTAGCCAAAGAGATGAAACGAAGGGGTATGAAACAACCTTTGCTGATCGGTGGGGCTACTACGTCGCGCACGCATACCGCAGTGAAAATTGCAGAGCAGTATGATAACGGGGTCGTGTACGTGCTGGACGCCAGCCGCTCGGTGACCGTAGCGGGTAGCCTGCTCAGCGAAGAACAGAAAGGCGGCTTCCTGCAGGCCATCCGCTCGGAGTACGAAACCCTGCGTGATGATTTTGCACGGAAAAAAGTAATCAAAGAATACATCAGTTTTGCCGATGCACAGCAAAACCCTGTTGCGATAGACTGGAAAGATTACACCCCGCCGGTGCCGTCTTTCCTGGGCGCAAAGGCATTTGATGGCTACGACCTGGAGGAGATCCGTACCTATATAGACTGGACCCCGTTTTTCATTACCTGGGAAATGAAAGGCCGCTATCCTCAGATCCTCAGCGACCCGCATTCGGGTGTGGAAGCGACCCGTTTGTTCAACGATGCGAATGCGATGCTGGACAAGATCATTGCAGAGCAATGGCTGAGTGCTAAAGGCGTGATCGGCTTCTGGGAAGCGGAAAAAACAGCGCCCGACAGCCTCTTGCTGCGCAACCCTAAGGGCGACGGACAGGATGTACGCCTGGAATCGCTGCGGCAGCAGATCAAGAAAGCGGCGGGGCAACCGCAGTTTTCATTGTTCGATTTCATAAAGCCCGCCCCCTCTGACTCCCCCGACGGGGGAGGACCAAT
>JAEUVW010000011.1 GCA_016786525.1 Chitinophagaceae bacterium | reverse complement strand
GCGCAAAGTCTTCGGCTTTGTCGATCCGGGAGATGCTTTCCGCTATTTCATTGACCAGTTTCGATTTTTTTGCGGGGTCGCCTTCCGCATCTTTCATGCCGATCTCCATGCGGAAAGTGATCACATCCCTTTTATGCTCTTTGATGTAGGTGTCAAAACCGGCAGCACCCACACTCTGGATAAAACTATCCGGATCATGCCCCTCCGGCAGCAGGGCCAGCTTTACATTAAAGCTTTGCGACAGGGCCATATCCATACCCCGCATTGCGGCCTTGATGCCGGCATTGTCCCCGTCGTACAGGATGGTCAGGTTCTTCGTCGTGCGGCCGATCACGCGCAGCTGGTCTTCCGTCAGCGAGGTACCGCTGCTGGACACCACATTCTCTACACCGCCCTGGTGCAGGGAGATCACATCCGTGTACCCCTCAACCAGGTAGCACTCATCTGCCTTGCTCATGGCCTGCCGCGACTGGTACAGGCCATACAGCACCCGGCTTTTTACATAGAGCTCATTCTCCGGGGAGTTGATGTATTTGGGCGATTTTTCGTTCGTTTTCAGGATACGCGCACCAAAGCCGAGCACCCGGCCGGTCAGGCTTTGTATCGGGAAGATCACCCGGCCGCGGTAGGTATCGTACCAGCGCCCGTTATTGTTCTTGGCGGTGCCCGACTTTTCCAGCAGCTCCGTATCATAGCCCCGGGCCACCGCCTCTTTATGAAAGGAATGCCCGTCTTCGGGGCAATACCCCAGGCGGAACTTTTCAATAATGTCAGCCCGGAAGCCCCTTTCCCTGAAATAAGACAGGCCTATGGTCTGGCCTTCTTCCGTCTGCAGCAGGGTATCGGTAAAATACTGTGCTGCAAACTCATTGAAAATACGCAGGCTCTCTTCTATCTGCTGCTGCTGGATCTGCTCTTCCGAGGCCTTTGTTTCCTCCAGCTCTATCTTATAAAATGCCGCCAGCCAGCGGATAGCTTCAGGGTAAGTGATGCGCTCATGCTCCTGCACGAAAGTGACCGCGTTACCGCCTTTTCCGCAGCCAAAGCATTTGAAGATGCCTTTGCTGGCCGATACGGAAAAAGAAGGGGATTTTTCGTTGTGGAAAGGACAGTTGGCGATATAGTTGGCCCCCCGCCTTTTCAGGCGTACAAACTGGCCGACAACTTCGACAATGTCGGCGCGGTTCATCACTTCCTGTATGGATGCGGGAGAGATCAATTGCTGGATTTTTTGAGCCTGTAAAAGTAGCTGAAATTTTTCATCCGCTGCATTTTTGAAGGGTTTAAAACACTGACGCCTTCCTTACCCCTGCAGGGCAAAGAAGGCGTTACACAAATTTGATGATATATGTTATACTGCTGCTACTTTCTGGCTTTCCAGCTTCAGGCGGATCAGCTCACTGATATCCTGTACAGACTGTACGCTGCTCGGCGTACCATACCGCAGCAGGAACTCGATCTCCTGCAGTTCCTCCAGTTCGGAGATACCCGACTCTGCCGCAAACTCATTGATGAACTGAAGCACCTGTGCTCCGTTAGTCCTGTCCAGGATTTCGCCATTGCTTATTTCCGTGTGTTCTTTTTCGCTCCAGGTATAATGCAGCGAATCGTCAAACAGCATTTGCGCTCTTAAATAGTTCATAAGGATAAGTGCACTTTTTGATGTTGGTGCCACACAAAAGTAGGCATCGAAAAAGAAACGATTTATAATATTTTTCAACCTTTACTTCGCTAAAAACTATACTGGTAAACAATAATATAGAATATTATCTAGCAAAATTTCATTTATACAACTAAAGTCATGTATAAAAAAAAGCCCTGCAATCAGCAGGGCTATACTTTAAAAGTTTGTATGGCAATTAATAGTCTTCCGAGCCTATGGTAATGAGCTGACCGAGCGCATTTTCCAATTGTGCATCGTTGGGGGCAATACCATGCCATTCATGTGTGCCTTCCAT
>JAEUVW010000419.1 GCA_016786525.1 Chitinophagaceae bacterium | reverse complement strand
CCAGCTGGTTGGTTTCCTTATTGATCGTTGCAGAGAGCTTGAACAGTTTTTTACTCAGCGAAAACAGGCTGTCCCGGATCAGCAGCGAATTGGCATGCAGGCCATTCTGCTTTTCCATGTTGGCAATATAGTCCGGGTCGTTGGTCGCCGTAGTCCGTACCGATTTGATCAGTTGCTCCTGGTCGAAGGAAAGGCGCATCAGGTTGGTCAGGATCTGCCGTACCGCCCTGATGTTCATTTCTATCTCTTCCATATCGCCTCCCGAGGCTTTTTGCCGCAGTGCCTCTGCCATATCCTGCAGGTTCTGGGCCGCTTTGCTTTCAGACTCGCTGGCATCTTCTTTCTGGTTTTTCTCCAGCTGGTCTTCACTTTTCTGCATTTCCTTCTGCGCCTGTTGTCCCTGTTGCTCCTGCTGATCAAAATTCTCTTTCTTCTGTACCTGCTTATTCAGGTCCTTCATATCCTGCAGGTCTTTTTTCAATGCCTCCTGCAAGTCTGACTTTAGTTTTTCCTGTTCTTTGGCCAAAGACTGTACCTCCTTGGGGGCATTATCGGTTTGCTTGCGCAGATCGGTCTGCCGCTGCGCCAGCTGCTCCATTTTATTGGCCATATCTTCCATCTTCACCTGCAATTCCAGCTTCTTCATCAGCTCCTGCAGGCGCTCCATATCCATAGAGAACAGTTTATTTTCTTCCTGCATCTGCTGCAGTTGCTGTACCGTCTGCTCTTTGTTCAGCCGCTTCATCAGTTCCTGCAGCTTTTTCATCTGCTCCTGCAATTCCTTATTCAGCAGGTTATCCAGCTGTTTTTTCAGTTCATCCTGTTTGTCTCTCAGGTCTTCACTAAGCTGCTTTTGTTCTGTTTGCTTGATCTGTTCTTCAAACCGCTTCTGAATCTGCTCCAGGTTATTTTTCATTTTATCCTGCAGTTTGGCCAGCTGTTGCAGCGATTGTTTCTGTTGCCAGTCTATCTGTTCGCTTTGCAGCATTTTACTTTGCAGGCTCTGCATTTCCTCCTGCAGCTGCTCGTTTTGCTTCGCGCTGTTGCTGAGCCCGGAGTTGATCTGCTGGGCACTCTTGCTGATCGCCGAGTCAGCCTGCTGCGCATTCAGTGCCCGGTAGCTCATCATTTCACTCCGCACAGATTTGCTGCCGTTTACGGCATCATTGTCCCAGGCTTCGACGAAATAATTCAGCTGTTCCCCGCTTTTCAGCGCCAGGGCGGCCATATCAAAGTAATGCTGGAAAGAGGACGCCAGGCCCCCGGACGACTTCAGGCCGATGCTCCTGCTGTCGGTCAGCTTCCCCGATTCGTTGAGCACCTGGTAATGGAACTGGATCTTTGAGATACCGTAATCGTCGCCTGCCATGCCGTTCAGCACCACCTGGGTGCCGCTTACCGTATCCCTGAATTGCTGTACCTGCAATACCGGGAACTGATCCGGGATCACCTGTACCCTGTACTGCAGGCGTTCTTCCACACCGCTCTGCCTGTTCTTCAGCACGATCGCGTAGACTGTATCGTGAAGAAAACGGTAGCGGAAAGCATAGGTGCCCCCCTCGCCGGAAAGCGGCACAGGCAAACCATTGCCCATTTGCAGGGAAGCGATGTCCGTATGCTCTGTACGGACAGCCCAGGAAACACTGGTCCCTGCAGGCACCACCATATCGCTTACGCCGTTTCGCATCTCATTTTTCCTGCCGGTGTACGCAGGATATTCCAGGGCCATTTGCAAGCCGGTAAGCACCGGTTTCTGCAGCACTTTTATGCTGTATGCTTCTGACGTGTAGGACGCTGCGTAAAAGCGGAAGGAGATATCCTTTGTACAGTTCCGGAACGTATACGCAAACGTGTGGCCGGGTCCGGCCACCATCGGCAATTCTTCGTCCCCTGCCAGCAGGGCCACCTGAGCCGGCAGCGCATCTCCGCTGACAGACACTTTCAGCGTGTAGTCTGCCCCGCGCACCACCGTCAGGGGCTGGGTACTGATGCTGTAGCGGAAAGGGGCGGGCTTTACAAACTGCCTGGTGGGCTGCATCAGGCGCTCGGAAGCATCGCGGAATACATTGGGCGCCGCCACCAGTATGAAAACACCGATGAGCAGGAGCGGTAAGAGGAAAGGGAGATATCGCCTGTTGCGTTTAAAATCGACGGCCCTGCCGATCGGCACTACGGCGATCCTGCTGAGCTTCTGGCCGATACTGGCCTCAATGAGGTGGCGGCTGGCAGCCGTATCTTCCTGCTGCCGCAGCTCCAGGATATTGAGCAGCTGGTCGCTGACCTCCGGGAAATGGTTGCCGATGATCACGGCCGCCTGCTTATGAGAGATCACCTTGCCCAGCTTCGCCATTTTGGATAAAGGAATGATGATCCAGAACACAAAGGCCGCCAGCCCGGCCAGCAACAAAATACCCACAAGCGGGAGCTTCAGCCATACCGGCAGGTAGAGGTAATATTCCCCTACACTTAACAGCAATATATAAGCCAGCAATGCTGTCAGCAGTACCAGCGTACCGCGCAACAACTGGTTGGCATAGTACCGGCGCACGAATGCGTCGAGCCGGGCGATCAGATTTTCATAAGTGGTCATCATGGGGAGCTGCCCTTCGTTTTTCCTGCGCTACGATTTCATGTTCTGGAACTGCAGGGGCAAGTCAAGATTGCTGCTGTTGCACAATTTGATCACATCCTGCAGGTCGTCTATTTTCTTCCCCGTCACACGGATGGTGTCATCCATGATGGCTGCCTGTACTTTCAGGCCGCTGTCTTTGATCAGCTTCACGATCTTCTTGGCATTGTCTTTATCCAGTCCGTTCTTTACCGGTACAGTCTTGCGGATAAATTTACCGGATGCGTTCGGGGTCTTGGTCAGGTCGAAACATTTGGCCTCCAGGCCCTGGCGCATCGCTTTGGTCAGCATCACATCTTCAAGCTGGTTCAGCTTCATATCGCTGTCCACTTCTATATTGATGGTCATATCTTTTTTATTCAACTCCAGCAGTACATGGGTGCCTTTGAAATCGAATCGGTTGTCTATTTCCTTTTTTGCAATATTGATTGCGTTATCCAGTGTCTGCAAGTCTACCTTACTGACGATATCAAATGAAGCCATGCTGATGATCTTTTGATTTTTATATTTTAATACGGGGATGTGAAGATACTTTTTTCTGCTGAAAATCAGGCGGCAACTTACGGCAAACCCCGCATTTTAACGGTATTGTTTTTCAAAAACACTCTACCTTGCAGGCCACAATATTTCGGCTGTTTATGCAAAAGGTAAAATTTGAAGACTGGGGCAGGATAGAATATGGCGCGGCCTGGGACAGGCAGGAGGCTTTACTGAAGGAAAACCTGGAGGTAAAGGCCAGCTGGTTTGGCAAAACAGAAGACGAAAAGGACAAGACGATAGACACCCGACATCATTTCCTGCTGTGTGAACACCCCCATGTCTATACACTGGGCAAAAGCGGGGTGATGGAAAACCTGCTGCTGAACGACACACGGCTCAGGGAGCTGGATGTTACCTTTTACAAAACCAACCGGGGCGGGGACATTACCTACCATGGCCCCCAGCAGATCGTAGGCTACCCCATCCTGGACCTGGAGAAATTCTATACCGACCTGGGCAAATACATGCGCGGCCTTGAAGAAGTGATCATCAGGACCATTGCCCACTGGGGCATACAGGGCGAACGCCTTCAGGGCGCTACAGGGGTATGGATCGATGCGGACAAAAAAGGGAAAGAACGGAAAATATGCGCTATGGGCGTACGCTGCAGCCGCTGGGTCACCATGCATGGCTTTGCGCTGAATGTCAATACGGACCTGAACTATTTCGGCTACATTGTTCCCTGCGGCATCACCGACAAAGGGGTCACTTCTATGCAAAAGGAACTGGGCGGAGCCCTGGACCAGGAACTGGTGAAGCAGGAACTCCGGAAGAACTTTGAAGCAGTATTTGAGGTGCAGCTGTACTGAGTGCAGTAAGCGGCACAGCCGGGTAAGGGCTGCGCCTGGCGCAACACGGGCTTAAGCCATACGAAAAACCTTCCTGCTTTACTGAGCTATTGTGCCCCACAAGTATCTGCCCTGCAGTAAGACCCTGACTTATGCCTGAGGGTTCAAGCCTTAATAGATGGTAATATACCCGGTCTCCAGTTTTACTTTTTCCTTGTAGAGTTCAAATTTATACATCCCTACTTTCTGGAAATTACGCTTATCCAGGATCACGTTCGGCTCTGCAACCTTCGGTACTTCCAGGATCTTTTTATTCTTGCTGTCAAAAAATTCCAGCGAGTATTTAGCCGTTTTGGCATCGGCAATCTCTATGTTGACGTGCCCGGTAAACGGGTTGGTAAAGACATACTGAGACTTAATATAGGTGTAGGCGTTTACATTTTCTATATCCGGGATCTCAAGCGTCAGCACAGGTTTCAGCACCGCTGCGGACGTGTCTTTTGTCTTGCTGGTCACGGTGGAATTGACGATCACCGTTTTCTTCCCTACCGTACCGGTCGCGGAATCAATCACCTCCACTTTTTTGGTCGAAAACTTCGAAGCCAGGCCCTGCAGGGAGTCGTTAGACGGCAATACCCTGCCCTTGGCTACCTGGGCACTGTCTACTACGATCTTGATGCGGTTGCTGGTCCAGGACAGGTCGGAACCGAAGACCAGCTTTACACGGTACCAGTTTGCCCCGGCCTTCGGATGGCCGTCCAGGTAATACTGTACTCCTTTTTTTACGTCTTTTACATACCCTATCGTAATATAGTTCAGGTTACTGTCTGCAGAGCGCTGCACCGCAATCGACTTTACACCATCATACTGGCAGGCCCAGGTCAGGATATTGATTCCATTCTGGGTTACACTGGCCATATCGGGCAGCATGGGTTGGGCGATGGAGAACTGCGTACTCAACAGGAAAAAGACAGAGCATGTGAATACCCTGAGGGAAGACAAGCGTAAAAACATCCGTCAAACGTACACCAAAAAATGCTGGCGGCAAATAAAAGAACTGCAAAATTTCGCATGACACTTCCTGCTTATTTATCAAAATCAGGAGGGCTTAATTTCAGATTCTGCTATTATCTACTATCTTTATCCACTACAAAATAACAGATACGTATTTATGAGTTTATTTGCAAAGAAGTCGCTGGACAAGCTATTGGCAGATGCTGCCGGGGGAGAAAAGGGCCTGAAGCGCACCCTCGGGGCCGGCTCACTGGTAGCCCTGGGCATCGGCGCCATCATCGGCGCAGGCCTTTTTGTCCGTACCGCGGCAGCGGCAGGCCAGGCAGCAGGCCCGGCGGTAACGATCTCTTTTATCATTGCGGCCATCGGTTGCGCCTTTGCGGGCTTGTGCTATGCTGAGTTTGCAGCCATGATACCCGTAGCCGGAAGCGCCTATGCCTACAGCTATGTCACTATGGGCGAACTGATTGCCTGGATCATTGGCTGGGCCCTCATTATGGAATACGCACTGGGGGCCGCAACGGTTTCCATTGCTTGGAGTGAATACCTCAATAAGCTGCTGGGAGGGCAGATACCTTATGAATGGTGCCACTCGCCCTTTGAGAGCTATACTGACTCCCTGGGCGTGCTGCACAAAGGGATGATCAATGCCCCGGCCCTCATCATCCTGCTGCTGCTGACCATGCTGCTCATCCGCGGCACACAGGAGTCGGCATTTGTGAACGCTATCATCGTATTCGTAAAAGTAGCCATCGTACTCCTGTTCATCGCTATCGGCTGGCAATTCATCAACCCCGCCAACCATACGCCGTATATGATCCCTGAAGGGACAGCGGCCGTTACAGACAGTGCGGGTAAGGTCATTGCCGACTACAGCCCTTTCAACAAACATGGCTGGGGCGGTGTACTGGGCGGAGCCGCTATCGTGTTCTTCGCCTTTATCGGCTTTGATGCCGTGAGCACGGCAGCGCAGGAGGCCAAAAACCCCAAACGCGATATGCCGATCGGCATCCTCGGCTCCCTGGTTGTCTGCACCCTGCTGTATATTCTCTTCGGACATGTACTGACCGGGGTGGCCAACTGGAAGGAGTTTGCCGACCCTGAAAAAGGAAGGGAAGCTTCCGTAGCCTATACTATTTCCACCTATATGACCGGCTACGGCTGGCTGGCGCAGGCTGTGACCATTGCGATCCTGGCCGGTTTCAGCTCAGTGATCCTGGTGATGCTGATGGGCCAGAGCCGTGTATTTTATACCATGAGCAATGACGGCCTGATCCCTAAAGTATTCGGTGAACTGCACCCCAGGTTTTCCACACCTTACAAAGCCAACTGGATCCTGTTCATCTTCGTCGGCCTGTTTGCCGCCTTTGTACCCGGCCACACTGCAGGCGACCTGACCTCTTTCGGCACCCTGTTTGCGTTTGTACTGGTAAGCATCGGCATCCTGATACTGCGGATCAAATCGCCCAATATTGAGCGTCCTTTCCGCACGCCTTTTGCCCCCGTGGTCTCTATCCTTGGCGCTGTGATCTGCCTGGCTATGATCGTGGTGCTGGATGCGCAGACCCTGAAAGTGGCCTTCGCGTGGATGGCATTGGGCCTGGTCATCTATTTCCTGTACAGCAAAAAACACAGTAAGCTGCGCAATCCTTCCGATATCGTGACGAAGGCCAGCGATTTTGAAAAACAATAAAGCGCTTATTTGAATTTGCACATCCCGGCTACCCTATGGCAGCCGGGATTTTTTTGGCCGCAGCGCGGCGCATCTGCTCATAACCCCATACGTTCAGCAACAGCAGGAGCATACCATAAAACGTATCTTCAAAAGGAATGGTGAGGATACGGATCCCCAGGTTTTCCGCATCATTGTAGCGCACCACAACACGGCCGAAAAAACTGCCGGTCAATACACCGTTGGACAAGATAAAGGGTACCAGTATAAACAGGAAGCAGAAAAAGAAGGGGGTAAGAAAACCTGCTCTCCGCCACAGGAGGATCAGCAATACCGCTGCACACAGGATAAAGGTCACCGAAGTATATAAGCGGC
>JAEUVW010000391.1 GCA_016786525.1 Chitinophagaceae bacterium | reverse complement strand
AAGCAGAGGTAGAACGTGTCAAAAACCTATGGAATGAGGAAGCGGTGATTGATGCCCGCATCAGCAAAAGCGGGCAGGCTATAGACGACGAAGAAATCCGCAAATCGAAGATCATGTTCATTGACGGAACCAGGGAAAACGAATGGATCTATGACAAACTGGCGACTGCCTGCATCCAGATCAATACCAACCGCTTCAAGTTCGATATCACCGGTTTCCAGACCCAGCTGCAGCTGGCTAACTATGGTCCTGAGGACTTCTTTGAATGGCACATGGACTATGGCGCAGGCGGTATCTCCAACCGTAAACTCAGCATTTCCGTACAGCTTTCGGATGAAGATGAGTATGAAGGGGGCGACCTGCAGTTTATGATCAACCACAAAGCCATCAGCGCCCCCAAAACAAAAGGTACGGCGATTATCTTTCCTTCTTACGCGATACACCGTGTGTTGCCTGTGACTTCGGGACAGCGCAAGTCTATCGTGGGCTGGATTGCAGGACAACCCTACCGATAAAAGATAAAAGACCTGTAAGGTTTTGAAAACCTTACAGGTCAGAGCACCCGGTCGGGCGGGAGCTGGGAATCTTCATCAGGCAGTACCGTTTTGATCTTCGGAAAGGCTATATCATAATGCAAAATCTGCCGGGAACCGGCAGATTCCTTTTCGCAATCATGACTGCAAGAAAGGAACAGCGTATCTAAAAAAGCAGCATTTTTGTATATATTCGTTCTGTATGAATAAACGCATAACATGGTGGGAAATACTATTTTTCTGCTTTGTTGTCTTTTTGTCGCCTCTTAAGAGTAAAGCCTGTGACTGCTTTATCATACCCTCATTTTTCTATTATTTCAACAACAGCGACAGGGTATTCGCAGGAAAAGTGCTTTCGATAAAAGATTCTGCCATCGAAGATTGGAACACTTCCGTAAGCATCAAATTTAAAATAACGGAGCATTATAAAGGCGACGCAAATGAAGATACGATCCTCATGTTCACATCCGGATTTGGAGCAGGTTCATGCGGGCAGGTGGTACAGGAGGGCGATGTCTGGATTCTTTTCTCTTCTAACAGCAGTATCAGCAAATGTGAGCCCAATTTTCTGGTAGAGAGAGCAGGGAAGAGCATCAATCAGTATCATTTGGACTACTACGATAAAATAGATCTGCGTGCACAACTGGGAAAAATCAAAGCAAGGCAGTCTTACCCAGTCAATGAGTGTGACACTCAGAAAAAATGCTCTGCTCAGGGAACCCTCAAAAATGGCCTGGCCGACGGGTTATGGACATACGCTTACAAAACTTACAATGGTCCCGGGGTAGAAGAGACTATTTATCGCAACGGGGAACCCCAGCTCATCTGCTACTATCATAATGGGAAACTGGAAAGGGAAGAATGGTGGAGCAACGGAAAGCGGGATGGCAACGAAAGCATTTTTTACAAAGAAGGCGCGCTAAAATTCAGGAGTGTTACCAACAAAGCCGGCCGAAGAACGGAAACCGGCTTTTACAAAGATGGATCTGTACGCTTCATTTCTGTTTTCCAGGGAGAAGAAAAAAGCCATCACCAAAACTATTACAAAAATCAAAAAGTGGTGGACCTCCATTTTTATGATGACTCCGGTGCATTGTTCAGATTAATATTGAAAGAAGGTCAGCCTTCCCAAAGAATAAAAGTGGAAGACTGACCCTCTGCTGTCAATTTATTCAGATCGATAAGGTTTTGAAAACCGTACAGGCCTGATCTTAAAACCGTACTGGCCTCTAATCCTCCAGCGTCCCGAACTTACCGGTATTGAAGTCTTTGATCGCCTGTTGCAGCTCTTCTGATGTATTCATCAGGAAAGGACCATAACTGGCGATCGGCTCGTTGATCGGCGTACCGCTGAGTACCAGTACCACCGCATCTTCCAGCGCTTCAACGGTAAATGTTGTTCCTTCATTGGCCATCAATGCAAAATGGTCCTGTTGGGTTGTTTCTTCATTGACCAGCGCGCTGCCTTCGATCATCAGCAGGCCGGTATTATCTGTTTCCGGGAAGTCCAGCGTCAGCCTGGCTCCCTTCTTCAGGCGCAGGTTGTACAGCTCGATCGGGGTAAACGTAAAAGCAGGTCCTTTCACACCCTCGTAAGATCCGGCAATGATCTCCACTTCGCCTTTCCCGTCCGGCAAAGCATACCTGCCCATCATTTCCTTCGTGATGGCCTGATATTTGGGCGTACTCATTTTATCCTTGGCCGGCAGGTTCACCCACAACTGTACCATCTGGAACAAGCCGCCGGTTTTGCTGAACTCCTCCTCATGGTGTTCCTTATGCAGGATACCGGAGGCGGCCGTCATCCATTGCACTTCCCCCTCCCCGATCACGCCGCTGTTGCCATAGCTGTCGCCATGGGCCACCCGGCCGTGGTAGGCAATGGTGACCGTTTCAAAGCCCCGGTGCGGATGCACGCCTACACCCCGGGGAATCTCGCGGGGGGAAAATTCTATTTTGGAATTATAGTCCAGCATAAAGAAAGGACTCATCCTCCTGTTGCTGATGTTGTAGCCGCTGGGGAAAAAATTGTGAACCCTGAAGCCGTCACCCACCATATGCGCGGGTGGCGGAGCTAATACCTGTTGCACTTTCTTTGTACTCATCATTATAAAATTTAGAGTACAAAATTAGGCAGGCCTTTGCGATAAATAGCGCTGCGGCGTGTTACCTGCAGGGTAGTGATAAAGAAAACATAAAGGGCGGAAGCAGGGCGCAAATCAACGAAGCAGGCTGACATCGCCTTTGTCTTCTACCAGCTGGCCAAACCTGTCTTTTGCCTGTATCAGCCAGTAATAGACACCGACCTCCTGGTCCTGGCCGTTAAAGGTGCCATCCCAGGAGTCTTCCATGCTTTGGGAAACAAATATCTCTTCCCCGTAGCGGTTATAGATACGGAAGGCGCTGATACTTTCATAGCCTACATACAATGGCCTGAAACGGTCATTGACCCCATCGCCGTTCGGCGTAAAGGCATTGGGTATGGCCAGGAAGCCGTTGCTGATCACCCGGACGACAAAAGTGTCTGTGGCTGTACAGTTCGTTTCGGGATTACGGGCCCTTACCGTGTAGACAAACCGGCCTTCATCTGTAAAATAGCCTACAGGGTTCGCAATGGAGGGGTTAGACAAATAGGTGGCCGGTGTCCATTGAAAATTGGTGCCGCTGGGTATATTGAAATAAATACGCTCTCCCTTTACAATGGTGGTGTCCCTGCCGATGAACGGGATAAACGGATCAATAAGGATCTTCCGGAACAGGGTATCCACACAGCCCTGCGTGTTTTGCACGATCAGCCCGACATTATACAAGCCGCCGTATTGAAATACATGCCGTGCATTCCGGTTCGTATCGACCTTTGTAAAATCATTAAAGTTCCATTGCCAGCTGGAAAGCTGGTAGGACGAGGAGGTCCGGTCCATAAAGTCAATAGTGTCGCCCGGGCAGGCCACCAGCCTGGAGTCGTAATTAACCTGTAGCTTGGGGTATACTTTTACAAACCTGGAGATGCTGTCTGAGCAGGTTGTTCCCTTGTTGACGATCAGCGTGACAACATAAGTCCCCGAGTCGGGATAGGTATACGTGGGTTGGAATGCGGTAGAGGTATCAGCCTCTGTGGTCCGGACACCAAAGTCCCAATAGTAGGTGGTGGCGCCGCGGCTGAGGTTGTCAAACGCAACGGTATAGTCCATACAGTTGACGATATAAGTATTGTAATCTGTAGAATACTGCGGTATATCTGCAATGACGGCTTTGGAGCAATTGGTCACCACGAACTGGAATTCGCGCGTGGTGGTATTGATACGGACCCCGTTGCGCCATTCGTGACAGCACACAGATACCACGAAGCGGCCCTGCAGGTTAGGGGTACCGGTGATCATTCCTGTCTTCGCATCGATCTGTATACGGGGATTGCCACCCATAGGGCGGGAGTACGAGTAAGGGCCCTGGTAGATCAGGGGATCCATAATGGCATTGGGAACAGGCCTGGGGTTGTTGGAAGCTCCTCCGTTGTAAGCCTGGCAAAATTCGTAGCTCAATGAATCCCCGTCAGGATCTGTTGCGCTATGGTCGTAGATCAGGGGGTTGTTGATACAGATAATCTGGGGAGGAAAGTTCCGGAACACAGCACTGTTGTTGCACTGTGCAGCTGCCGCCGCCGGGATCTCGCAGGAATAAGTAGCCCCGCTGTTGCTGGGGTCTATAATATTCAGGATAGAACCATTACGGCAACACCGCTGGTAAATCACCTTGTAGCCTGTTGCACTGTTGTCCAGTGTGTATTCTTTTTCAAAAACAATGCGGTTCAGGCAGGTTTGCGGGGGATTGGTCACACAGTCATTCTTAAAGTTGGGAGGGATCACCGTACCATTTTGGTTGGACCCCCTGATGCTGTCTCCCTGCAGGTATGCTCTGTTATCACTTCTGAAAATACTGATCAGGGCCGGGTTATCTTCCGTGATCGCACCGGCAATACCGCCCAGGCAATCCCTGTAGATCGAAACGGTGATCTTATACCGGTTACCGCCCAGGCAGACATACGTGATCTCTCCACCTACGATATGAGAGGCAAACGATGACAGGCTTGTTGCAGTAAGGCAAAACAGCAGACAACCCAGGAAGAATTTGGTGATCGTTTTCATTTTGTATAAAAGCTACCTGTGCCAACAATACGCCGCGAAATGAAGCAGGTCTTTCAGCAAAGCCTCCGGTTTTTCCAACATGGCCATATGCGCTTCATCTTCGTAGATACTTACAAAGTTAGTGTTTGACAGGTTTTGAGGTGCTAATTCTTTTGTAATATTCGCCAACGTATCCTTTTTCCCGATAATATTTTGTAAGGGAAAAACAGCCGTGCGGCTTACTGCTGTTGTTTCGCTGCGCTCCATGATCGCCCGGTAAAATGCGACAAGCGCTGCATCATTTACCGCCAGGGCTTCATCCAGCTGGCGTTGCACCGTTTCCGGCTCTGCTTTGCGGAATGTTTCGGAAAAAAGCGCGGGGACCATCTTCTTCAGGAAGGGGCTTTTCCCTCCTTTTTCCAATATGGCCACAGTCTTCTTCCTGCCCTCTGCCCTGGCTGCATCATCTCCTACCGGGGAAGAATGGATAAGGGACAGCCCTGCAAGCCGCTGCGGGTAAAGCGCCGCAAAAGCCAGGCCCATGTAGCCGCCCATCGAATGACCTGCGATCAGTACGCGATCCACCTGCTCCTGCTCCAGGATATCATGGAATGCCCGCGCCAGTTCCCGGGTGGAGGTATGCCCCTGCTGCTGCCAGTCTCCCTCCTGTTCAAAAAAGTCGGGCAGAAGGACTGTATATTGACGGGCGAGGCCGGGTATAATGTGGCGCCACAGGTGCCTGTTGGCCGGGAACCCATGCACCAGCAGGATCGCGGGGCCGCTGCCCGTTTTGTAATAGGTGATCTGCGGGAATGTTTTATGCTGTATGCGGATTCTTTCCATCGTGAATGTTTTTATATTTCCTGTATGAGGTGGCAAAGATCAGCACCAGCATCAGCAGCAAGGGCACCATATCAGGCAGTAAGAGTTGCTGTATGCCGCTCAGGTGCACGATCAGCAGCAGGAAGATCAGCAGCAGGGCTATCGCCGCATATTTGTACTGGCGCCGCCGGAATACGAACATCAGGTTGGTTGGCAGGGCCCAAAGCAGGTTGAAGTTACCGGCACAGGCCTGGTGATCTGTGCCAAACCACATCACCAGTATCAATACGCCCAGCAGGCCGCTCAGCGCCAGTATAAAGCCGGAGAGAAAAGCACCCAGCAGGCGCAGCCGGGGCAGGAACAGGCCGGCAGCCAGCAGCAGCAGCAGCCCGTACAAAACAAG
>JAEUVW010000380.1 GCA_016786525.1 Chitinophagaceae bacterium | reverse complement strand
TTATTTGTATTTTTGCCCTTATTCATGGCATTAAGGTACAAATATCTTACCGGGATTCATAATTTCTTTAGGGTCAAAAATATGCTTGATGGATTTCATCAGGGCCAGTTGCGCCTCTGAAAAGGCAATATCCATGTAGTGTTTCTGTACAAAGCCGATGCCGTGTTCGCCTGAGATGGTTCCTCCCAGCTGCACCACTTTTTCAAAGATTTCCCTGATACCGAGCGGCAGTGTGTGCTTCCAGTCCCCGTCGCTCATATTGCCTTTCACGATATTGACGTGCAGGTTGCCGTCGCCGGCATGCCCGTAGCAAACGGAACGGAAACCATATTTTTTTCCGGTGGCTTTGACGCAGGCCAGCAACTCGGGTAAAAAGGCACGGGGTACGACGGTATCTTCTTCCTTGTAAATGGAGTTTCCTTTTACGGCTTCCCCGACAATCCTGCGCAGTTTCCATAAAGTTTGTTTTTGTTCTGCACTTTCAGCGAACAAAATTTCACCGGTATCATATTGCTGCATCAGTTCGCTGATCGTTTCCGCTTCACGAAACAATTGCTCCGTATGATGGCCATCCAGCTCTACGAGCAAATGCGCCTGTATGTCTTCCGGTACGGTGATGCCTGAAGCAGGGAAATAGTTGATGGCGCAGTCCAGGGCGTCACGCTCCATAAATTCGAGTGCTGAAGGGGTAAGCCCGGACAGGCAAATGGTGTTGACAGCAGCGCAGGCTTCGTGTGCTTTGCGGAACGGGATCAGCAGCAACAGGTCCTGCGTGACGGCAGGAATGAGGCGCAGTACGATCTTCGTTACGACGCATAAGGTCCCTTCGCTGCCAACGATCAGTTGGGTCAGGTTATAGCCCGTTGCATTTTTCAGCACATTGGCCCCGGTCCACATCACTGTACCGTCGGGTAAAACAATCTCAAGGTTCAGTACGTAGTCCTTCACGACACCGTATTTTACCGCCCGGGGCCCCCCCGAGTTTTCGGCAATGTTTCCCCCTATAAAGCAGGAGCCGCGGCTTGCCGGATCGGGAGGGTAGAACAGTCCCTTTGCTCTGACAGCCTGCTGCAATACCTCAGTGATCACACCGGGCTCCGTTATTACCTGGAAATTTTGTGTATCGATGGAGAGAATACGGTTCATTCTGCGCATATCCAGGCATACGCCGCCATATACCGGTAAAGCCCCGCCGCTGAGGCCGGTGCCGGCACCGCGTGGGGTGACGGGAATATGTTGCCCGTGGCAATACTGCATAATCGCGCTGATCTCTGCGGTGTTTTGCGGCTGCAGGACGAGCGCAGGCCGGTAGTGCAGGTCTTCTGTATGGTCTGTGGCACAGCGGTCCAGGTTTTCGGCATCTGCCAGCACATTTTCATTTCCGATCACACCGGTAAAGAAACGTATTGCGGCATCGTCAATTTCTTTGTAAGGCACAGGAAAATTATTTAAAAGCGTATTGAACGAGATTGGCGCCCATCTGCAGGGCGGCCATCCTTTTTTCAGGACTGTCATGGTGTACATCCGCATCTTCCCAGCCGTCTCCGAGATCGGTTTCGGAACTGTAAAAGCAGACCAGTCTTCCTTTGTAGATCAGCCCGAAGCCCTTTGGCGGTTTGTTGTCATGCTCGTGTACTTTCGGCAGGCCATTGGCAAAATTGAATTTCTGATGGTAAACCGGGTGTGAAAAAGGAAGTTCAGTAAGACTGAGCTCGGGGAACACTTTTTTCAGGGCGGGGCGTACATATTCATCCAGGCCGTAGTTGTCGTCTATATGTAAGAAGCCGCCGGCTTCCAGGTAAGTACGCAGGTTTTTAGCTTCTGCATCGCTGAGTACCCAACGGCCGTGCCCGGTCATATGTACAAAAGGGAAGTTGAAGAGGTCCGGGCTGCCGACATCCACCTGGGCCTCGCGGCTGTCGATACGGGTATTCAGTTGCTGATTGCAAAACTGGGCCAGGTTCTTTAATGCGGTTGGATTGGCGTACCAATCCCCGCCACCGTTGTACACCAGTAAGGCGAGCTTGAGTTGCTGTGCGCGGGCCTGCAGAGACCCGCTCAGCAGCAGGGTAATGGCTATTGTTCTGACAAATAATTTATGCATGATTCAATAAGTTAAAGTAGGCGCATACCGCCATAGCAGCCGTTTCCGTGCGCAGGCGTTGGGTACAGAGGCTGATGCCGGTAAACCCCTTTTGCAGGGCCAGCTCTATTTCCGCACCTGTAAAATCTCCTTCCGGTCCGATCAGCACAATGGTGTCCCTGCCGGGCTGTACCACAGCATTAAAGGCCTGCCTGGCGTATTGCTCGTCGCAGTGGGCGATCAATTTTTGCTCCGGAAGTACAGGCTGCTCCAGTATCTGTTCAATAGAGGCGGGTGTATGTAAAGCCGGTAAAAAATATTGGCGGGATTGCAGCATGGCAGAAATAAGAATACTCTGCGCGCGATCTGCACGGAATTTTTCCCGCTCCATACGGGCCGAAATAAGCGGTGTAATGGCACCGACACCCAGCTCTGTGGCTTTTTCCAGCAGCCATTCATTGCGGCTTGCATTTTTGGTAAAGGCGATACACAGGTGCAGGGAAAACAAGGGCTTACTGTATTCTGCAACAGTGCCCAGTTGCACGCTGCAACGCTTTTTGCCGGCAGCGACAATTTCCGCTTCTGCACTGCTGCCTTTGCCGTTGCTCAAGATGATGCGGTCTCCTTCCTGCTTGCGGAGTACCTGTACCACATGTTTTGCGGTCTCTTCAGACAGTTCGAGCGTTGCACCGCTACGGAGTATGTCCTCCTGGAAAAAAAAGGGAAGATGGGCCATTGGGGCAAGTTAATACGAAAATCCCTTACCCCTGCAGTTTTACCCCCGGTTTGCGCTAAAAATCACGGCGTTAGCATCTTTTCCTGATATTTCAAAGCACAAATGGTTTAATAACAATTACTTTAAAAAGCCCATTCTTTTCTTTACCCGGTTTTATTATCTTTGCGTCCGTCGGGTGAGAATCTGTAGTGTTTCCATAACCATCTTTTTCAATTTTTCTAATCATTATGGGGTACATCAAAGACCATTTCAAAGAAGTTGCAGATAAAGAATCTGCAGAGATCAAAAAACTTATTGCAGAACACGGAGAGCTTTCGCTGGGAGAAGTAACGGTGGCCCAGGCTTACCAGGGTATGCGCGGCATTCCCGGGCTGATCACAGAAACCTCATTGCTGGATGCGAACGAAGGGATTCGTTTCCGTGGCTATTCTATACCTGAATTGCGGGAAAAATTGCCGAAGGCCAACGACGGTAAAGAACCCTGCCCGGAAGGATTGTTTTACCTGATGCTGGTCGGCGAAATCCCGTCTGATGAGGATGCAGGGCATATCTCCGCTGTATGGGCCCGTCGCAGCCATGTGCCCAACCACGTGTTCCAGGTTATCGAAGCATTGCCTGTTTCTACGCACCCCATGACCCAATTCTGCACAGCCGTACTGGCCCTGCAGACAGAAAGCAAATTTGCCAAAGCATACGAAAGCGGTATTTCCAAAAAAGAATACTGGGATTATACCTACGAAGATACCATGACGCTGATTGCGCGCCTGCCCCGCATTGCAGCCTATATTTATCGCCGCAAATATAAGAACGGTGAGCACATCCAGCCCGATGGTATGCTGGACTGGAGCGCGAACTTCGCTCATATGCTCGGCTTCGATAACGAAGGGTTCAAAGAACTGATGCGCCTGTACCTCACGATCCACGCTGACCATGAGGGAGGTAACGTATCTGCCCATGCCACGCACCTTGTCGGTTCTGCGCTGAGCGACCCTTACCTGTCTTTCACCGCCGGTATGACCGGCCTTGCAGGTCCCCTGCACGGACTGGCCAACCAGGAAGTGATCCGCTGGATCGAAGAGCTGCAGGCTAACCTGGGTACACAGGAGCCCAGCAAAGAACAGATTGCAGACTATATCAAAAAGACATTGAGCGAAGGAAAAGTGGTACCCGGTTATGGTCACGCAGTATTGCGCAAGACAGACCCCCGCTTTACCGCACAGATGGAATTTGCTAAAGTACATTGCCCAGATAACCCAACCGTAAAAACGGTTTGGAATGTCTACGAAGTAGCGCCTGAAATCCTGGAGTCTACCGGTAAGATCAAAAATCCATGGCCAAACGTAGACGCGCATTCCGGCGCTCTGCTGAAACACTACGGCCTGGTAGAAGAGGATTTCTACACGGTATTGTTCGGTGTCAGCCGCGCATTGGGTGTTCTGGCCAGCCTTTGCTGGGACAGGGCCCTGGGCTTCCCGATCGAGCGTCCGAAATCAATGACTACCGAATGGGTGAAAAATTACATTGCCAAGCAAGCTGTGAAATAATACAGCGTTTACGAATAAGAGAAAGGCCGCAAAATTTGCGGCCTTTTTTAGTGTTTGGAATAAGTGGTGCAGTGCGTTTACCTTTGTTTGAGTACAGCAGCAGTTGTCTTATCTGTTTTTTCGAAATGCAGTAAAGAATGCCGGAACTGTAGTATCGCGAAGATTCCTGCAAAACCTTTTCTATACGCTTGCCCACCCGTATTCAGAAAAATCATTCAAATTTGTGCCTTGCCATTATGGAAAAAATACTGGAGTGTATTCCAAACTTTAGCGAAGGAGTAGACCAAAAAGTTATAGAAAAAATAGCGGCGGCGATCAGTTCGGTCAGGGGTGTATGGCTGCTGCATACCGACCAGAGTCCGGCTGCCAATCGCACGGTAATGACCTTTGCCGGAGCACCTGAAGCAGTGGTGGAAGCAGCATTCAATGCGGTGAAAACCGCTGCAGAGCATATCGACATGCGCCTGCAATCAGGCGTGCATCCCCGTATCGGTGCTACTGATGTTTGTCCGCTGGTCCCTTTGCAGGGCATGAGCATGGAGGAAGCGGACGATTATGCGCAGGCGCTCGGCCGGCGTATCGGTGATGAATTGAATATCCCGGTCTACCTGTACGAATACAGCCAGGTGGCGCCTTATCGTAAAACCCTGCCCCAGATCCGGAAAGGCCAGTATGAAGGCCTGGCGGCGAAGATGCAATTGCCGGAATGGAAGCCGGACTTCGGTCCGGACATGATGAATGCGTCTGCAGGCGCATCCGTATTGGGTGCACGGCGTATTTTGGTTGCCTTCAATATTTCGCTGGACACAGGCGATGTGCAGATCGCCGAAGCCATTGCACAGCAAATGCGTACGGTTTCCCGCTCCGAACATTCCCTTCCGCGACTGCGCGCGATAGGCTGGTATATGGCAGACTACCGGCAGGCCCAGGTTTCTTTTAATCTGCTGGATTTCCGGCTGACATCTCCGCTGCAGGTCTGGCAGCGCTGCGGCGAACTGGCCCGGGCTTTTGGCGTTAGCCTGGCCGGCAGTGAAGTGATCGGCTTGATACCCGAAGCCTGCCTGCTTGAAGCAGGGGTCTTTGCCCTGGCGGAGGAAACAGCTGTAACAGGAAAAGATCCGGTAAGCGCAGCGATCGCTTATATGGGCCTGGACCGCCTGAAACCTTTCGTACCGGGGGAAAAAATACTGGAACGTGTATTACAAAAACATTCCGACATTCGCTTGCAACTCAGATGATACAACAGTTATTACGATACCTTTTATTGCCTTTTACCTTACTGTACGGCTCCATTGTATGGCTCAGGAACCGCCTGTACGACAGCGGCTTTATGTCGGCCGTATCCTTTGACATACCGGTCATTGCCGTCGGCAACCTGTCTGTAGGCGGTACCGGCAAAACCCCGCATATCGAGTACCTGGTACGCCTGCTGCAGTATGAATACAAAGTGGCGACCATGAGCAGGGGATATAAGCGCCGCACAAGGGGGTTCCTGCTGGCCGATGCGGAGACCAATGCGCTGAAGATCGGAGATGAACCCATGCAGTATTACCTGAAGTTCCCGGAGCTGGCCGTCAGCGTGGCCGAAGATCGCATGACGGGCATTCCCTCCCTGCTGATGGCCCGGCCCGAAACGGAGGTGGTATTGCTGGATGATGCGTACCAGCACCGTTCTGTAAAGCCCGGCCTGAATGTACTGATCACTGACTTTGCCAGTCCGTATTCCGGCGATTATATTTTACCCTATGGCTGCCTGCGCGAGGGGCGCTCTGCTGCACAGCGGGCCAATATCATCGTGGTGTCCAAATGCCCGCCTTCCCTGAGTGCAGAGCAGGCGCAGCAAACGATGGCTGCATTGAATCCGTTGCCGCATCAGCAGGTGTTCTTCAGCACGATCCGTTACGGGCAGGCTTACGATTTTTTCGGCCGTTTACCGGCGCAATACGCCAACAGGAAGGTGTTGCTGATCTCC
>JAEUVW010000363.1 GCA_016786525.1 Chitinophagaceae bacterium | reverse complement strand
CAGATAAAGAGTCGCCCTGGTACCGCATGAGTATCGGTACCTGCAAATACGAAGAACTGGACGAAATGTTTGCCACACTGGAACAGGCATTTGCACAGCTCGAACCTAAAAATTAAAACCAAACAAAAAACACAAATACCTTGCAAGTTTACAAATTCGGAGGGGCCTCCATTGAGCGCCCTGAGCGTATGAAAGCGCTGCTGCCTATTGTTGCAGAAGCCCAGGACCAATTGATTGTAGTGGTGTCTGCCATGGGCAAGACCACCAACCAGCTCGAGAAGATCGCGCAGGAAGCCTGCTATGGCGATAAGAAGATCGCGCACGGCATGCTGGAGCAACTGGAGAAGCAGCACGTGGATTACGCCCTGAATATGCTGGACGAGAAGTTTTTTGCACAGATCGTTTCTGAATTCAATGAGTACTTCAGTGAACTGCAATGGGCAGTGGATGATGCAGACGCCGCGCGTTTCGACTATTCGTATGACCAGATCGTCTGCATGGGAGAAGTATTGTCTACAAAGATATTCAACACGTATCTGCAAAGCCAGGGCCTGAATTTTGAATGGGTGGACGCCCGCGATGTGGTGCGTACGGATGATACCTACCGCGATGCAAAAGTAGATTGGGAAGTTTCTCAGGCTCAGGCAAAGCAGGTGGTCGGTACCTTGCTGCAGCAAGGTAAGAATGTGGTCATACAGGGTTTTATCGGCAGTACATCAGACAATGCTTCGGTAACCCTGGGGCGCGAAGGCTCAGATTATTCAGCCGCTATGATGGCGGCTATGCTGGGCGGTACTGCTGTAACCATCTGGAAGGATGTGGAAGGCCTGAAAAATGCAGATCCCAAGATCTTTCCCGATACGGTAAAGATCGAAGCCATTACGTATCATGAAGTGATCGAAATGGCCTACTATGGCGCACAGGTCATTCACCCGAAGACGATCAAACCCCTGCAGAACAATAATATCCCCCTGTACGTCAAATGCTTCCTGAATAAGGATGTAAAGGGTACGGTGATCCAGAACGAGGTCAGCAGTATTTTCTATCCCCCGCTGATCATCCTGAAGACAAACCAGATCCTGCTGCAGGTCACCACGCGCGATTTCTCTTTTATCACCGAAGACAACCTCAGCAACCTGTACAGCATTTTTCATAACCTGAAAATCAAGATCAACCTGATACAGAATGCAGCGATCAGTTTCGTGGCCTGCATCGACAATAAAGAAGAAAACGTACAACGCCTGATCGCTTTGCTGGAAAAGGATTTCAAAGTGTTCAGCAATGAAGATGTAAGCCTGCTGACCATCCGGCATTATACACCGGAAACTTTGTTTGACCTGACCAAAGGCCGCTATACGCTGCTGGAACAAAAGACCCGGCAGACGGTACAGCTGGTGCTGAAGTAAAATAGTTATGATGAATTTTCTATAGAAAAAGGATCTCCGGGTGGAGACCCTTTTTTGTTATGGAAGATGCTGAAAGGCCGTACAGAAAACGGACTTATTTGTCCTTTGGATGCCCTTCGGAACCTGCCTGCCGGCAGGCGCGGCATCGGGACAGCTTACCGGACTGCGGCGTTAAGCCAGTTTTTCGATCAGCTCGTCAATACCCATACGCAGTTGTCCTGCTTCCGGGAATCCTTTCACCCGTACGGTATTCGTTTCCCGCTCCTCGTTTTCGATGATGATTGAAAACGGTATGTTGCGGTTGAAGATGTATTTCATTTGCTTGTCAAACTTTACAGGCTCCGGGTAGATCTCGGCAGCAATACCTTTTGTCCTGAGTTGCTGCAGGATACCCAATGCATAGTGTTCATTGGCGCCACCGGTATTGACGATCATCGCTTTGGTGCCCACCGCTATCGATTCGGGGAAAAGCTCCAACTGCTCCATCACATCATAGATGCGGTCGATACCGAAAGAAACGCCTACACCCGAGAGGTTTTTGAGTCCGAACAGACCGGTCAGGTCATCATAACGGCCACCGCCGCCAATGCTGCCCATTTGTACCCGTTCATCTGCACAGTTTACCTCTACGATGACGCCGGTATAGTAGCTAAGTCCGCGCGCCAGGGTGAAATCAATTTTGATCTCCGAATTGTTCCAGGTGCTGCTGCCCAGGGTGTCGTGGTAAGCCAGGGTGTCTTTCAGTTCTTTGATACCATCCAGGCCGGTATGGATCTCTTTTTCGCTGAATGCGGCTTCCATTTCAGCCAGGTCGCGGATATTGATCAGGCGCAGGATATTGTTCAGCTGTTCTTCTGTCAAGCCTCTTTGCTGCAGTTCTTTGCTCACGCCTTCCGAGCCGATCTTGTCCAGCTTGTCTATTGCTGTAGTAATGTCTACGAGCTTTTCTTCTGCGCCGCAAAATTGTGCGATGCCGGTCAGTACCTTGCGGCTGTTGATGCGTACGATGACCTGTGGAACCTGCAAACGGTAAAATGCTTCGCGGTAGATGTACAGCAATTCCGCTTCGTTGATCAGGGAGTTGGTGCCGACAATATCGCAATCGCATTGCCAGAACTCGCGGTAACGCCCTTTTTGCGGCCGGTCGGCGCGCCATACGGGCTGCATCTGGTAGCGGCGAAAGGGGAACTGCAGTTCGTGCTGGTGCATCACCACATAGCGGGCAAAGGGGATGGTGAGGTCATAGCGCAACGCGCGTTCGGTAAGGTTGGCGTCATTTCTGCCCGACAGTACATTTTCCAGCGCGGCTCTTGTTTTATCATGCTTGGCGGCCTCGTTCAGGCCGTTGTTCAATACTTTGAAGATCAGGCGGTCGCCCTCATCTCCATATTTACCCATCAGGGTACCCAGGTTTTCCATACTGGGTGTTTCAATGGGCTGAAAGCCGCACTGTTCAAAGATGTTGCGTAAGGTGGAAAAAATATATTGGCGCCTGCGCACGACCTCGGGGGTCAGGTCACGCATGCCCTGCGGTACAGAAGGTTTTGACATAAGCAGCAAAAATAAGCATTAATGAACTGTGTTTTTTGCAGAATCCCGATCGGTATGATGGTGCGGTACAAATTGTCTGCGCTTATTCCGACCTGGAGTATCGGGAAGAAACTTCGGCTTTTACAGGGCTATAAAGAGGACGCAGTATATTTATGCACAATTGCTTCGCAGGTCTCCTCGATAAGCCGATACACCGGGAGGTAGCCGCTTTCGTCGCCATACCAGGGGTCGGGTACAGACGCCGT
Source organism: Chitinophagaceae bacterium (assembly GCA_016786525.1). Lineage (GTDB taxonomy): Bacteria > Bacteroidota > Bacteroidia > Chitinophagales > Chitinophagaceae > Rurimicrobium. Next base: position 4,234 of record JAEUVW010000363.1, on the reverse strand, counting down.
GCTGCCTTCTTCCCGTTCGGACAGGAATAGCTTTACCTTATTCATTAGTGCCTTCGTACCCCCTATCTTTTCGATTTCCCGGTACACATCCATCGCCAGCGCGTAGATGATGTCGTATTGCTCAAAGTCTTTAGCGGTAAAGGTCCGGGCGCATTGGCCGGAAATGTCAATGCCGTGTTGCAGGCAGACCTTCTGTGAAAAACGGTGCGGAGCCTCCCCGGTATGGTAGCGGTTGGTGCCGGCAGAGTCTACCTGCCAGTCCAGTCCTCTTTCTTTTGCTTTCTGGGCCAATACCCCTTCGGCAATCGGGGACCGGCAGATATTGCCCAGGCAAACCATCAGTATCTTCATGTCTTATCTGATAAAAACTAGCTGTCGCGGTACTCCTTCCCGGTCATAGCAATAAACACATCCTCCAGGCTGGCCGCCTTTACTGCTTTCTTCCGTTCAAAGCCGGTAGCGACGAGTTTGTCGATCAGGCCGTTGGGCGTGTCCAGGGTCACGATCTTACCACTGTCTATGATGGCTACGCGCTCGCAGAGCTCTTCTGCTTCATCCATATAGTGTGTAGTGAGCACCACTGTAGTGCCCCGGTCGCGTACCTGGCGGATCAGCTCCCAGAGATTGCGGCGCGCCTGCGGGTCCAGGCCGGTTGTGGGTTCGTCGAGGAAAATCACTTTCGGGTCATTGATCAGGGTGGTGGCAATGGAGAAGCGTTGTTTCTGCCCCCCGGAAAGTTCTTTGTATTTGTTCCTGCTTTTTTCACGCAGGTTCACGGTGTCCAGTAAAGCCAGGGCATCCACTTTCTTATTGTACAGCCCGGCAAACAGGTCGATGATCTGTACCAGGTTGAGCATCGGGTAATAACCTGCCGCCTGCAATTGCACACCGATGATCTTCTTGATCTGCTGCGGGTGCTTATCCAGGTCTATGCCGTCTACGGTCACTTCGCCTGATGTCTTGGCGCGCAGGGTTTCGATGATCTCCAGTGTAGTGGTCTTGCCGGCGCCGTTAGGCCCCAGCAGGCCAAATATCTCGCCCTTGTATACCTCGAAGGAAATACCGCCGACTGCAGTAAAATCGTCGTATTTCTTGACCAGATTGCGTACACTGATGATGGGTGCTCTCATAGAAGATCGGCAGAAGGCTATGGGTTCTGCGCTGCAAAGGTAGATGCTTTATCAGGGAAAATCATTGCTTTTTATGCCGCCTGCGCCACCGGTATGCCTTATAGGTCCTGCAAGCCTGCAAGCTGTTTTGCCCTCCCGGCACGGATCTGTGTACCACAAAGGCTAGGCCTGGCTACCTGTATATAGGCTGAGGGCTGCAGTGGCAGGTTTTACCGCTTGCCTGTCTTTAAAATAATTGCCGAACAGGGTAAACAACACCAGGCCGATACCGATCACGAACAGGCAGGCGGCCGATATTTTTTGCAGGTACATCACTTTGCGCAGGGTCAGGCGTTTGCGGATGGAATCGGCCAGGAATACCTTCAGCGCATCTACGCCCAATACCAGGGCCAGGCAGGTGCCAAAGAAAACGGCACGGTAAATAATGCCCTGGGTAGTGGTCATCTGCGCTGTAGCGTTGGTGACCAGGGTAACGGAAGCGATCCAGTTGATGATCACCCCGGGGTTGGCTGTATTGATAAAGAAGCCGCTGGCAAAAATGCGCAGGTAATGCCCGCTGCTGACCAGGTTTTTGGTAGAGGAAGGCCTTACGGGCTTGTAGCGGCGCACCAGGCCGAACAGGCCAATGAGCAGCAGCACAGCGCCGCCAATCAATGCTACCTGCTTTTCGTAGTGGTAAATAAAATCAAGCCAGGGTGCCGCCAGGTTGGCGATCGTCACGTACATGATGTCGGACACAGAGACACCCAATACAAAAGCGAGACCGGTTTTGTAACTGTGGTTTAAGCTGTATTTTATAATGGCAAACAAAGTAGGGCCTACTGAGATAGCCATAAAGAGCCCCAGCAATAGTCCTCCCAATATTGCACTGATCAACGACATAGTAGTATGCAGTTAAAATTAAAGAAGTAATCTCCCGTAGCAGAAGATCAATATGTTAAACTACAACTGCCTTGATGTCGTCTGCAATGACCAGACGGCCGGCCGTCTTCGCTTTGATCTCTTCAATAGTAACGTCAGGAGCATGCTCTGTGCAGCGGAAACCTTCAGGCGTTACTTCAAATACGCCCAGGTCGGTGACGATCTTGGTCACGCATTGAATACCGGTAAGCGGCAGCGTGCACTTGCTCAGCAGCTTGCTTTCGCCTTTGGGATTGGTGTGCTGCATGGCTACGATAATATTTTTTGCTGCGGCCACCAGGTCCATGGCGCCGCCCATACCCTTCACCATTTTATTCGGTATCTTCCAGTTGGCGATATCGCCATTGTCTGCTACTTCCATCGCACCGAGTACGGTAAGGTGCACTTTACCTGCACGGATCATACCGAAGCTCATGGCGCTGTCGAATATAGCAGAGCCGGGCAGCGTGGTGATGGTTTGCTTGCCGGCATTGATGAGGTCTGCATCTTCTTTTCCTTCTTCGGGAAAAGGGCCCATGCCCAGCAGGCCGTTTTCGCTTTGCAACACGACATTGATGCCCTCCGGTATAAAGTTGGCTACCAATGTAGGAATACCGATACCCAGGTTTACATAGTATCCGTCTTTCAGTTCTTTCGCGATGCGCTGCGCTATTTGTTCTTTGCTTAAACCCATTGTTTTTTAAGTTAATCAGGTTAAAAAGGCAATTAGTTAAAGAAGTTATTTTGTGGCGTTCATTGTTTTAAGCCAGGCAATATATCCGTTTAATATTCTGGACACTTCTTCAATCTTTATTGCAAATTCATTTTTTACTTTTTCAGTAATGTAGTTACAATCAAATGCATCTATGATATGGTTAAGGCATTCAAAAAGTGAGCCCCTGGCCTGTATGCAGAAGTGCAATTGATCTTTGTAGGAGAATCTTCCATAGCCTTCAGCAATGCTCGCTGCACTAGAACGGGAAGCTTTCCTTAATTGGTCAGTTAAGGCAAATTTTTCATCCGCCGGAAACCGAACGGTCAATTCAAACACAGTAATTTTAAACACCCTGGCTTTTTTCCAAACTTCCAAATCCTGAAAGGATTTGTACTTTTTATCCTCATCCATAAAAGCTACTTTGCCGAATTGACTACTTTATCCAGTTGCTTCGTTACTTTTTCCTCACCGTCCGCTGCTCGATCCGCTTTTCGTAGTTTGTACCCTGGAAGATGCGGTGCACATAGATGCCGGGAGTATGGATCATGTTCGGATCCAGTTCTCCGGGTTGTACCAGTTCTTCCACTTCTGCGATGGTCGTCTTGCCGGCCATCGCCATCAATGGGTTAAAGTTGCGCGCGGTATCTTTAAAAATAAGATTGCCCATAGTATCTCCTTTCCAGGCTTTTACAATGGCAAATTCAGCATCAAAGGCTTCTTCGATCAGGTATTCTTTTCCGTTGCGCGTTACCGTCTCTTTGCCCTCCGCTACTTCGGTACCCACGCCGGCCAGGACCGGCACGAAGGGGATACCATATCCGGCGATCAGGCAGCGTGTGGCCAGTGTACCCTGTGGGATTAGCTCTACCTCCAGTTCTCCGCTCAGTAACTGGCGTTCGAACTCGGCATTTTCGCCGACATAGGAAGCGATCATTTTTTTCAACTGCTTTTTATGCAGCATCAGCCCGATACCAAAATCGTCTACACCGGCGTTATTGGAGATACAGGTCAGGTTGCTCACACCTTTTTCTACCAGTGCGGCAATACAGTTTTCGGGCAGGCCGCAGAGGCCAAATCCGCCAAACATGATGGTGGCTCCATCCTGGATGTCCTGTACCGCTTCTTTAGGCCCGGCAACTACTTTATTGATACTCATTGTTTGTCCGTTTTTTTAAAAAAAAAGATTAATATAGCCCAAAGTGGCTAATAAAGAGTAGTTTACAAGAACCGAAAGTGCCATCGGTAACGATTTAGTAATGGTGCTTACTGCACTCGCTTTCATCTGATTACCTTGTAAATCATTACTGCAAATTTAATAAAAAAAGGGTTAAGTCATAGCATACTTAACCCTTTTTCCGTTTTGAAATATTCTTAAAAAATAGCAGTTGAAAATAAATCTTTCCCAATATGGGGACACTATGTGATAATGGTTTACATATTATTTCCAAGTTTTGGCAAATCAACGAAGATGTAGTTCCGAAACAAATAG
>JAEUVW010000357.1 GCA_016786525.1 Chitinophagaceae bacterium | reverse complement strand
TACGCCCGGTATAAAATGATTAAGTTATTATAATCCAATCACAGAATTGTCTATGAAAAAAATATTCTATTTGCTCAGCATGTTATTGTGCATCATGAAGGGGTACGGCCAGGCTTTTACCTTTCTGCCCGACCGTTATACCCAGCGGATCAAAAGCTCGCAGATTGCCGCTACGGCTTTTCCGTATACGCTGCCCTTCACGCAGGATAACGAATACAGTGCCTTGTTGGGCGGCACTGCAGTGGTCGGTACCGATTACAAATTCAAGGATGTCGAGAATATTGTACGCGTTGGCATTGACCAGGATACGAACAGGATCGTATCCGCATTCAAATACCGTATTTCGCTGGAGCTGCGCCTGTATAGTCTTCCGGGACCCAGCGTCATTACCCAGAACATTACGCTCGATTTGTCGTACAATCCTGACTCGCTGCAGCAATACAATGACCTGGCTGTTTTCCGTGCCACTGGGTACCATGCGATGCAGGTCAGGGTGCTCTCCGTGTCCAATATTGCCGGCATGAGCCCTGTTGCCGTTCCGGCCGCTGCAGTAGCCCGTAATTTCTATGTTGAGTCTGAAGTGTCCACGCACCGCTACGATCTTATCCCGCAAAATATAGTGTCCAACTGTGCTCCTGCACCGGGCAACCGGGAATTGGATGTGTTCTGGCAACTGTACCCGACCTCGGGCACGGCTCCTTGCAAAGCCCCTTCCGTATTGCCGGCAATCAGCTATAAACCTGTGGCCTACGAACTGGAATGGTGCTATATCGACGACTACCATTTCGACCTGGCCAGCGGCACTGCTTCCTACCTTTTTTCAGGCGGAGGCAATATCAATTACGACTTCCGGAAAAACAGTACCAGGGTACAGATCACCAAAGGCAATACCTTCCGCATACCGCTCCTGTACGAACATGGCGCCATCATTTACCGGATGCGGATGGTGCGGCCCGATGCCACACGCTACAAAGACCTGGTATACGGAAACTGGAACTTCCCCGACAATGGCACCATCAACGCTTCTTCACCTTGCTTTTCAGCGAATGGCTTCCTGGTCAGCAGCGCTCACCTGAGCGACAGCCTCAACTGGCAATACACCATCAACTTTGCCGAAGACGGGAAGTACAAGCATGTGATCAACTATTTCGACGGCTCCCTCAAAGACCGGCAAACACAGACCCGGATCAATTCCGACGCCTCCTACATCATCGCGGTAGATAAAGTGTATGATTATGAAGGGCGCCCCTCCCTGGTATCCCTGCCCATACCGGTCGCCGACCAGTCCACACTGGCTTACCGGCCCGATATCCTGCTGAACAGCAAGACCGCCAAGCCCTACCGCGCGCAGGACTTTGACATACAGGCCTGCAGCAGCCCCGATTCCATAGCTCCGCTGTCTGCAGCGGCCAAAGCCAATATATACTACTCACCATCCAATCCCTATAAGACAGGGATGCAGCGTTTTGTGCCGGATGCAAAGGGATACCCTATGGTGCAGACCGTGTATTCACCGGACAATACCAATAAAGTGCTCTGGCAGGGAGGGGCCGGCCTGGAGCAGCAGCTGTGGCGTGGCCATGGTACGCAGTATGAATACAGCCGTGCCACCCAAACGGAGATGGACCGCCTGCTGGGTACCGAGGTAGGTCTGCACCAGTATTATCCGAAGCAGGTCGTCACCGATCCGAACGGGCAAAGCAGCTATTCCATTATGGATCCTGCCGGCAAAGTGATCATTTCCGGGCTCCAGGGACCCTCGCCTGACCCTGCGCAGAAACCTATCGAAGCGCTGCCGAACCTGGCGCCGGGTGTGCAGGTGTGCGAAGACCTTTTATCCGACAACAACCAGCGTAGGGCAGAGCAGAGCATCAGCGCCCAGTTGCCCCTGTACAACGACGCCCTGGCCAACACCACTTTCGAGTACCGGGTGAAAACCATCCCCTACAGTACCGGCTGCTCCGGCCAGTACCTGTCTGTGGCCGGCCTGTACGATATCGCCGTAGTGAACGATTGCGGCAATACCCTGGCCACCCTGCAGGGCACAGTGAGTCAGACTAAAGCAGGCACATCCTCAGCCGCTGTCAGAGCCACTGCTGCACAGACTGTCTTCGGCATGCCCAGGGGAAGCCATATGGTCAGCAAGCAACTCCGCTTTTCGGAGTACGACATATACCACCTGGCCGACAGTTTTGTAAGTGCCAACCAGCCCAATTGCTACCGCGATGTGTATTCCTTCATCAAAGAAGCCGTCGACTCTACACAGTTCCCCTGCGAAGGATTCGCTAAAACCGACATCAGCCACTGCGAGGCGATGAAGATGCAGATGAAACGCGACCTGTACCCCGGGGCAAAATATGGCGGTTATACAAAGAAAGAAGACAGCACATTTGGCATAGGAACAGCCAATTCCTTTTTGGAAAGAAAAGCAAAACCTATTGGAGATCCTGCAGTCCCGAATGATAGTCTGGGTTACAAATACATCATTCGTACCGGTTATGATGGAGCGACAAAGCTGAATATTGGAGATGTCGACCCGGTGTGGAAAGTTTCACTGAACGGTCTGGATTATTACGATAACGAAGTATCTTTTTATTACCCCGCTATACCGGCATGGGCTATGTGGGGCAGTCCTGTTTATATTACAGAAGACCCACCCGGACCTCCGTATTTTACAAGATCCCGTTTCAGGGCATTTATTACCATTCCCGAAGATGTTCCATTAGACAAGGTTTATCTTCGTGGTTCATTGGGCGATCATCTGGACAGTGTTGTTGTAAATGATATCGTAAATACAGTAAACTATTTTGGTGAAAATTATGATGTTCAGGGATTTCAGCATGGATTGAATGAAGTGATCTTTTGGGGAGAGAATGATGCAGAAGTCTACCCGCTGGGGCATAACTATCTGTCTACTTTTTCAGCATTTGCCGTAGGATATGATCCGTATTATAAATTTCCCTACCAAGACACCTGCATCCACCTGCCCGACTCCGTCGTCAAAGACGGCATCGTGTACAAAGACCTGAAAAACCTGCCCGTACAGACCCTGATCGAGATCTTCAACGACGACATCGCCGAAGCCCTGCTGCCCCTGCACCCAGAGTATTGCAAACTGCAGAATTGCAACGATGCCAACTTCGAGCAGGTATTGGAGCAGACCCGCTCCTGGGAGCAGGCCCTGGCCAACAACATGAGCTCCCTGGACTCCCTCGTTGCCCACGACCCCCTGGTCTTGCTGGGCGGAGGCACAGCAGCTGCCGCACGCCTGCAGTACATCAACGGCGTCAGCACCCGTATCGACACCCTGGCCCTGCAGCTGGCCTATTGTGGTGCCGGAAATATGGAGCAACTGCAGTACTGTACCGCAAAAGACTACCAGAACGAGATCAGCCACTTCATCTTCCTCAACCAAACGATTAAACAAAACTATTTCAACAGGCTCAAAAGCCTGTACACCGGCAACCGCAGCCTGCTCAAGCAGATCAGGCTCGACTCCACCACAGCAGGTTGTGCCCGTTGCAGCAGCGCCCGCCTCAGCATCAGCGGCGTACCCGTATTCCCCTCCATGAATGATGCCATTACAGCAGGCAGTGGCGGCGGCGATGCCGACGACGCCGGCTTACCCGAGTGGATGCGCGAACTGTTCCGCAAAGCCAAAGACAAAGATTCCTCATCCATGAGCTCCGTACCCGGCCCCCTCAGGGACAGCATGAACGCCATCAACCAGGACTTTGCCGAAGCAGAGGCCGGCAACCTGCTCGAGCACCTGAAAAACTGTACCATGAACCAAACCCTGCGCGACAACATGTACCGCGCAGCCCTGAACGTGCTCAAAAGCGGGCGTAAACTCAGTCCTGCCATTGTGAAAAGCATCATCACCGATACCGTTTCCCTGGCACTCAACGACCTCTGCCACCCCTTCCTCGTGGCCTATGACATCATGCCCGATACCCGCTCGCTCAGTACCACCTACGCCTGCGCTCCCTCCGGCACCTATAGCGGCCTGAAGGCCTTCCTGCAAAAGTCCCAGGTCACCAATGCGATGAAGACCGCAACAAGCGTGCCCGCTGCAGCCGTGCCCGTTACTGCGGGCAACGACTTCGAATACCTCTTCGGTACCGGCACCCTGATGGTTTCCTCCTATCTCGATGGGGTAAGCCCCCTTTGCAGCACCTGCTACGTAAACCTTATCGTCAGCGGCAGCCTGCGCACAGACACCCTGCATATCCTGGCGCAGCAATACACCGGCGTATCCGACATCAAGGCCAGCCTGAACAGCACCACACCCGTCTACAGCATCAGCGGCGTGCGCTGTATCAACAGCGATGCCGCTGCAATGGCCGATGGTGCCATGGCAAAAAACACCGCCATTATAGACCTCTTGCCCTCTGGCAGCCTGGTCCCCGTGTCCTACTACATCTGGAGCGCCGCCACCCCGCTCATGCTGGATGCCCCTTCTGCCGCTTCCCTGAAGAACAGCCTTGCCTGTCCCGACATCACAGCAGCACTGGCCGACTTCAAGGCAGAACAGGCCACCTACGGGTACAGCGAAGCGCTCAATCACCCCCTGTACCGCTTTACCCTCACCAATTACCTCAACTACAAACTCAATAAAAGCTACCTGCTGCCCGACTACGAGCAGCTGATGGAAGGCTGCGCCGTTACAGACCGGGTAAGCCTGAAAAGGCTCCTTACCCATTACCGTGTCGAATTCAGTTCCGACCTGGCTGCCGATAACTTCATCACCGCCCTGCAGGCCTACGGTACCGCAAAGCCCGATTACCTGCGCTACAAACCCCTGTCCGGCAATCCCGTTATACTCGTCAATTTCAACAGTATGGGCACCGATACCCTGCTGGCATACAAAAACTTCATTGCAGGATATGGTGGGGTAGTATCCTCCGCCTGGCAGTACAGCAGCAGCCCGGACAATACCCATGTGCTGATCAGCCGCTCTTCCTGTACCTTCAATCCCGCTGCTTTTGCAGGCATTTACAGCACACAGGACGTGTCGGTAATGGAAGACGGGACCTACAACAGCGCCTATAAACTGCACAGTTTCCGCCTGTCCGGCACACCTACCCCGAAGCAGGAAGCAGACCTGCTGGCCGCGGTAGAGCAATACCTGCACGTCACCACAGCCGGCACTTCCCCGTCCTGCAACGTAGCATACCCCTTATACGGCCGCGCCTTACTGCGCAGTGCCGACTACAGCAGTACACTCAAGCAGCAGTACCTGTCCTATGTCTACGGTTTGTCTGCCGGCAGCCACGACGATCTGATCACTGCCATAGATCCTGCGAACCTTGGCGCAGCCCTGCCCGCCTACAGCAGCAGGCAGTTCACCTACGACGATCCTTTTTGCCGGGGCAACCGCCGCCACCTCTATGCTTACGAGCCTTCACCATCCTCCTGCACAGGCTACAACCTGTTGCGCAACGACATCCTGAACAACCTGGGCAGCACCCTGTTCCCCAATACCGGCTTTGCCTACAGGCCTGCCCTGGGCAGTCGCCTGGCCGTCATCCGCAAAGCCAACGGCGACTACTGGTACCGCTATTTTGATGCGGCCAACCGCCTGTACAATGCCTACATCACCCCTCCCGATGCCGCCCTGGCCATACCCTGGGAAAACTACAGCTTCAGCCTGTCCGGCGCACGCATGGGGGCCGATCCGTACAGCTTCACCGTCACCGTATCGTACGCCGGTAACAACGTGCTTTGCCGGGGCTATACCGATTTTCCCCTGTGCAGCCTGTCTGTAGTGGCGCAGGACGTGATCCTCGACAAAGACCCCAAAGGTGTATTCTGTTTCGACAGCCTGGACTGTGAACACGAAGTGCTGGCACGCGCCATCCTGAATGGTAAGGCCGCTTACGAACAGTACTTTAAAACCACCGTAAAAGACCTGGGCGACCGTTTGCTCAGCCATGCGCTGACGACCACTATGGATACCCTGATTTACTGCGGGCGCAGGCAGCAATACCAGCAGACCCTGTACTACTACGACCTGGCGGGCAACCTCAGCAGCACCATACCGCCGGCAGGCGTAGATACCCTGCCCACGGCCGTCCTGCCCAATGTGCAGTTTTCCCGCACCGGTCCCGGCCCCGAAGCCAAGATGACCATGCACCGCAAAGAATCCGTATACCGCTACAATTCGCTGAACCAGCTCGTGTACCAGAAGACCCCTGACGGCGGCACGACCAGCTTCTATTACGATGCTGCAGGCCGCCAGATCTTCTCGCAGGACAATCGCCAGAAGGCTACCGGTAACTATACCTATTCGCTGTACGACGACCAGGGCCGCCCGCAGGAGACCGGCGAGATCACCCTGGGCTCGGTACCGCCCGATTTCGTACGGAACGCCTTCGACGAGCAGACCTACAGCTACGACACCCTGCGCAAACTGGCCCGTGCACAGATCCGCCGCGAAGTGGTGCACACGCACTACGATGAGTGGACCCGCGACCTGGGCGCCGTCACCACAGACCGCCTGGGTACACAGGAAAACCTTAGAGGGCGTGTGGCCGCCATCCGTTACTACGACGAGCTGCCTGCAGTGGTAGCCGCACACAACGATGTGACCTTCGGTACCTACTTCAGCTACGACGTCAGCGGCAATGTACAGCAGTTGGTGTACGAATACCCCCGCCTGGAGTTGCTGCACAATACACGCTACAACAAAGTGCATTACGACTACGACCTCATCAGCGGCAAAGTCAACATGATCTCGTACAACCGCGGCCATCCCGACCAGTTTTTCCAGCTGTACGACTACGATGCCGACAACCGCATCACCAGGGTACAGACCAGCAGCGACGGCCTGATCTGGAATACCGATGCCCGCTACGACTATTACCGGCATGGGCCACTGGCCAGCCTGAAGCTCGGCCAGCACAAAGTACAGAGCCTGGAGTATGCGTATACCATACAGGGCTGGCTCAAGTCGGTGAATACCGATGTGCTGAATAGCACTATAGACATGGGCCGCAACGGGCTCAGCCTGGCTACCCCTCCGCCGCCCAATGGCGACCTGCTGTATGCCCGCGATGTGATCGCCCATGCCCTGCACTATTTCAAAGACGATTATAAGGCCATCGGCACCGATGTGGCCACCCAGCTCAGCTATGTTGCCGATAAAAGCCTGTACAATGGCAACATTACCCAGCAGACCACGGGTATCGGCGGCGTCGGCACCCTGCAGCGTACCTACACCTACGACCAGTTGCAAAGGCTCAAAACTGCCGCCAACAAATCCGTCAACGATGCCACGGCCGCAGTGATCGCGGGCCCGGCCAGCCTCTACGCCAGCAATTACAGCTACGACAAAGACGGGAACATCAAGACCCTGCAGCGCTGGGATGGTACCCCGGGTATGCCCGTACAGATCGACAATTTCACCTACAACTACCAGGCCGGCGATACCAACAACCGCCTCTTTCAGGTGGCCGACGCCGCAGCGCCCGGCAGCGGCAGCGACCTGAAGCCGGGGCAGGGGCCTGTGAACTACAGCTACGACGAAAACGGCAACCTGGCCGGCGACCTGCAGGCCCAGCACAGCATCATCTGGAACCGCTTTGGCAAAGTGAAGACCATATTGACCCCTTCTGCCAGCAGGCGTATCGAGTTTGGCTATGACGGGCGGGGCAACCGCATCTGGAAAGATGTGGTGGAGGCCGGTCCTGTAGAGACCCACCGCGCCGAATACTATGTGCGCGATGCAAGCGGCAACCAGCTGGCTACCTACCGTTCCTGGAGCCGCAAAAATGCCGGGGAACCCATTTCGCTGCCGGGAGACACCCTGCACTTGTCTGAGCACCATATCTATGGCAGCAGCAGGCTGGGTATACAGAAGTACGACAGCGCTTCCATCGCCAATATACGGCCCAACCCTATGGCCCCTGGCCCCTTACCGCCACCCCAGGCCGTGCTCAACCAGCAATCCGCCTGGTACAGCTATGTCTATGCCGACCGTATCGGGGGGGGCTACACCGAGCCCTACGGCAGCACCGGCAATACGGATTTTAATCCTACATTTACACAGCGCAAACTGGGACGTCGCTATTATGAGCTGACCGACCATTTAGGGAATGTTTTAGCGACGGTGCTGGACCGCAGAACAGGATCGGGTTCTTTTGCAGGTCCTGGTGCAAGCTTCTACGACCATTGGCATGCGGATATCGCACAGGCCAGTGATTACTACCCGGGCGGTATGATGATGCCGGGTAGGAATAAGGAGTATGATTGGAGCAGGATGGGGTATAATGGTCAGGTAAAGACGGATGAGGTGTATGGAAAAGGAAACCTAAATACAGCTTTGTTCTGGGAAATGGATACGAGGATACAGAGAAGATGGAATACTGATCCTGTAATTAATCCATGGGAAAGTAGATATTCCGTATTTTCAAATAACTCTATAATTTATAGGGATATTCTAGGAGATCGAACATCTTTTTATACTTCAAAATCGACAAAACCATTCCTTATTCTTGAGGATAATTATGCAAATACCGTAAATTTTATAAAACCTGAAAATGAAACACTTGTTATGATTATGACAGGTGCAATGGTCAAAGCTAATCTTAATAAAGGTGCAAATAAAGATCAAATTAACAAAGCAAGTACCCTAATTAGAACTTTTGGTGATAATTACAATTTAGATGCAATTGCAGAGTTTGCGGATAAGTATGAGAAGGCTGGTGCACCTGCAACAAATGTAGGAGGAGAACCTTTTAATGGAGCTAAAAAGTTTACTTTAGATGGAAAACCTTTTGTGCCAACAGGTGAGGTAATAGCTAATCTTAAAATGGAAAATGGCGAAATTGTACCAGGTACAGCTAAGACTAACTCTGATGATTTGACTGGGTCTATTGCTCCACTTGGCTATGAAGGGGTGCCAACCACTATTCATACTCACCCTCCAAGTGGAAAATTGAAATGGTTTAGTGTTGTAAATGGAATTCCCAACACTGCCAGCGCCGATCTTGAGTCTGGACCATCTGAGGCAGATTATGATCATCACCCTGCAAACGCAGGTAATTTCAAAAGTGTTATTATAGAGGGTAATAAAATAATTTTCCATTCAGGAAACAGAAGTCAAAATGTTATTGTAGATAAACCTAAAAAGAAATAATTATGAGACTGAATGTATTCATCTTTTTGATTATTATCATACAAGTAGGTTGTATTGAAAAAAATCAAAGAAATTTTGCCAAAAAATCTAATAATGTAGTGAAGGAAATAGATAATTATCCTCCATTAATTGATTCGCTTGGTTTTAGGAGTAAATATGATAAGACTAAATGGTTTTTATATTGCCGTTATTGTGATGAAAAGGTTCTTTTTACAGAGCAAAGCAAAATAGATACCTCAATCACATTTGCAAGTTTGGATTTAAAGTTTGATACTTTAATTATAAAAAACAATCTATGTGAAATGAATTTCAGATTTTATTTTAAAGATTCGCTTTGCGACTATCGTTTAGTAGAAAATAGATTATTGTGGGGATGTGTTTTTCAAGTTGATAATGACTCAATAATAAAATTTAGCGGGAGAACTAATGCAAGATATTTTCAATTTGAGTCTGAGAAACCTGAGGCTAGTCGCTTTCAAAATTTATCCCATCCAGACGTCATTAATTACATAAATGCCAATAAGGATAAACTAAACCCGTGGTTTAGAGAAGAGGCTGTAATACGAGGGGTGATAAGGTAGGGTTGTGTATCAAAGGAGCTGATTTTCGTATCTGCAAGTGTAATCAACTGAAAATCAATTTCGATTATTTTGATAAAGTAAAAAAGAGTAGGAACTAATGTTCCTCCTCTTCTATTTTAGGCCTTAAAATCACTCTTTAATGAAGCGAACGCGATCTACGTGTATCTCCGCCTTTGTTGGTGTTGAGGCGTAGGTAGTAGCAAAGCCCACCAACAAGAAAATAGTTCTTCGAGTATATTTTTTCGAGAATAGTCAATTGCACCACGCGTCCTTTTGTAACCCTCCCTAAAGCTCGGACCATTTAAAAGTATAATTTTTACCTTTAAATAGTCAATATGAAGAAGTCTAAACACAGTGACCGGTCCTGCTTTTGGAAAGCTTACAAACGATTTCGACTAAAATCACGCAATCCCCTAATACTTAAATTCATGTTGGGTAGTGTATCAGATTAGGTGTTAAACAAAAAATGATGTTTTACAATTTGATTTAGAGCAAAGTTTTTGAATCATAATCAGTAAACGGGAAGGAATTTATCCTTCCCGTTTTTATTTTGGCTGCTGTAAGCGTAAAAAGAATGGCTGAGATGCATTTAAATACACCCTCGTGTATCACATTAGGTGTTATGATTTTTTGTAGAGCATGTAGTAGTGATAATGTGATTAAAAATGGCAAAAGCAGCAATGATAAACAGCGCTATTTATGCAAAAATTGCGGGAAAAGGTTTATTGTTTTTACAGCTATAAGGCCTATCAAGAGAGCATTACGAATAAAATTACGCAATTGACCAAAGAAGGCTTAGGCATTCGAAGCACAGCGCGCTATTTGAAGATATCCACTACAACTTTATTAAAACGCATTCTGCTGATAGCCTCAAAGATTCAACTTCCAGTAATTGCTATGCATCAACGTTATGAGGTGGATGAAATAAAGAGCTTTATCCGAAAAAAGAAACGGGAAATATTTATTGTTTATGCTTTGAATCGTACTACAAAGGAAGTGGTTAGCTTCAATGTTGGCTCACGGACGAAGAAAACGCTGAAAGTAGTTACGGATACGCTTCTGCTTTCAGATGCGAAACGTATTTACACAGATGGTTTCCCATCTTACCGTTATTTAATGTCAGGAAAAGTCCATTGTGAATGGCAATACCAAACTAACCATATTGAACGTATGAATTTGAATTTGCGCACGCATTTGAAAAGATTGAATCGCCGAACGATTTGTTTTAGTAAAAGTGTTGCGATGTTAGCCGCGTGCTTAAAGATTTACTTTTGGGGTTGAGTGTCCGCCAGGAGTCTACCTTGTCTGTCCGAAGGCAGGCGAAGGAGACTCGTGGCAATAATGAACGGAAGCTGTTTTGTAATCGTGTAAAATCGCTTACCTTGTGTTAGCTCTTTGAAGTACAGGCTTTTCGTGAATAGTCAGCGGTGCCACGCGTCCTTTCTGGCTGAACGCGAAAACAAAAAAGAAAGAGACAGCGTGGCCTACGCCCGGCTGCAGATGCTCGGCACATAAAGTCGATGTTCAATTCAATAAAGATGGTTCTTCTGTTTTATCGTTAACAGGAAGTGTCTCTGGTGATGGATTCCCTAGCAGTGAGGCGTATATTACCGATATCTTTGGTTCCAACTCCATATTTTTAGGAGTTGGTGCAGCTAAGGCAGGACCAGTCAAAGGGCCAACCGTTATCTTAGCAGGAGATAAAAAAGAAAAGCAATTTGGAATTGGCCTTAAGGTTGCTGTAGATGTGAATGGTGAATTTCAAGGTGTTTATGCTAAAGATAAAAATGGAGGTGAGGTCGTTGTCTCACCAAATGCATGGAATTCTCAATTTGAAAAACAAGATCCAAAAGGAAACTAATATGAGTCAAAAATTGAAATTGTCTGTTATAGTGACTGTATTTTTGCTTGTTACCTCCTTCATGCCTGTCCTGCAAGTGATT
>JAEUVW010000349.1 GCA_016786525.1 Chitinophagaceae bacterium | reverse complement strand
GTATTTTACACGTTGGTTGATGCGGCTGCTCAGGGATGTTGTATCCACAATAGAAGAAGAGATCAGGGTACGCAGTGTAGCGCTACTGTCTTTCAAATTTGCTTTCGTAGCATAAGGAGCCAGCATCGCAGCTGTATCTGTGTATTTCACGCGTTGGTTGATTGAACCACGCAGGGCAGCGGCAGTATCGGTCAGGCCGGAAGCGGTTGAGCCGATCAGACCACGCAATACAGTTGCAGTATCTTTCAGGTTCGCTTTTGTAGCATAGGGTGCCAGCATTGCAGCAGTATCGGTGTATTTCACACGTTGGTTGATTGAACCACGCAGCGCAGCGGCAGTATCAATCAGACCGGAAGCGGTTGAGCCGATCAGGCCACGGAGTGTAGACGAGGTATCTGCCAGGGAAGAACGAATTGCTGCTTCCCTATTATTAATTGTAGTACGCAGCGCAGCAGCAGTATCCACTAAACCTGTTGTAGTAGAACTGATCAGACCACGCAATACGCTGGAGCTGTCTTTCAGATTCGCTTTTGTAGCGTAGGGAGCCAACATTGCAGCAGTATCGGTGTATTTTACACGTTGGTTGATGCGGCTGCTCAGGGATGTTGTATCCACAATAGAAGAAGAGATCAGGGTACGCAGTGTAGCGCTACTGTCTTTCAGGTTCGCTTTTGTAGCGTAGGGGGCCAACATTGAAGCTGTATCCGTGTATTTCACGCGTTGATTGATTGAACCACGCAGTGCAGCGGCAGTATCAATAAGACCGGAAGCGGTTGAGCCGATCAGGCCACGGAGTGTAGCTGAAGTATCAGCCAGGGAAGAACGGATTGCGGTTTCCCTGTTATTAATGGTCGTACGCAATGCAGCGCTACTGTCTTTCAAATTCGCTTTCGTAGCATAAGGAGCCAGCATCGAAGCGGTATCCGTGTATTTTACACGCTGGTTGATGCGGTTGCTCAGGGATGTTGTATCCACAATAGAAGAAGAGATCAGGGTACGCAGCGCAGCGCTACTGTCTTTCAGGTTCGCTTTCGTAGCATAAGGTACCAGCATCGCAGCGGTATCCGTGTATTTCACACGCTGGTTGATTGAACCACGCAGTGCAGCGGCAGTATCGATGAGGCCCGCCTTTGTTGCATAAGGGGCCAGCATAGCGGCAGTATCGGTGTATTTTACGCGCTGGTTGATGCGGTTGCTTAATGAAGTCGTATCAATTGCTGAAGGGATCAGGCCGCGCAGCGTAGCCATACTGTCTTTCAAAGCGCCTTTACGAGCGTAGGGATACAGCATCGATGCGGTATCGGTATATTTCACCCTATCGTTGATTGCAGCAGCAAGCGCTATACTATCCGCTTTTACTTTACTTTTCAGCACATAATTGATCAGCATCGAAGCGGTGTCGGCGTAGCCTACTTTATTGCTGAGGTCGGTACGCAAAGCAGCAGCGGTATCTTTCAGATCGGACTTTCGAGCATAAGGCGCCAGCATCAGCAGGGTGTCTGTATATTTTACACCCAGGGCTGTCCTCAGGTAAGTGCTGAGCATAAGCGCCGTATCGCTGATGTTCAGTTTGCCATTCAGCTTCAGATTGATGAAGCTGGTATCGGAGCAGATGTTCTTCCAGGCAGACCCGGTGTACACGCACAGACAAGTACTGTCAGTATTGTACACCATCATACCACGGCTGGCTGCAGTGACAGGAATCGTCAGCATCTGGGCTGTATTCATCCGCACATTCAAAAAGCCTTTGTTGGTGCTTTCCAGTTCCATCAGCGAACCGGCCTGGATCACTGTCCTGTTATCCCCAAATTTATTCTGGGCCAACAAGCGGCCGGAAAAACCGAGCGCCAATAAGACGAGCAGGATTACTTTGAACTGGCACCTGTTGCGTAAAAGTGAAAATTGCATTCGTGTAAAATTTGTTAATTAAAATACGGTTTATGGTACAGAAATTATAAATAACCCTGTCCTGAAGTACAGTCGTCAAAAACCATACCACAAAAATACATATGAGTTAAATAAAATTTTAGCAAAGATAATATAATCTGCATTACCTGAAATATAAAAAAATAAAATTCTCAAACAAATAATATCAATATGATTAAACATACTGAAACTAATTAAAAGATAGTTCTAGTCATAAAAATTTATAGAATTTATAGGACTATAAACAGAGAAAATAAAAAAGCAAATTGAAAATCTTTCAATTTGCTTTGGTTAAAAAACTAATATAATTAGGTCTGTATGTATTACTGCCTGAATTCTTCCTGGAAGGCTTTGATCAGGTCAGATTCCACTATTTTTTCAATATTGCTGATCATATTGTGGAAGGCCTTTGCAGAAGAAATGCCATGGCCGATCATGACCGGTGCATTGATGCCCAGGATGGGTGTGCCCCCATAGATCTCGTAATTGAAATTGTCGAGGAAGGTATCCTCCAGTTTGCGTTTTTGCTTGAAAATATGATATACCGATTCGGCAAGTTTCAACACAATATTGCCGACAAAGCCCTCACATACAAAAATGTCGGCCTTGTCCAGGAAGATATCGCGGCCTTCGGTGTTGCCGATAAAGTTGATATGCGCGGCTTCTTTCAATAAGGGGTAAGCGGCCTGGGCCAGCAGATTGCCTTTTCCTTCTTCTTCGCCGATATTGAGCAGCGACACGCGCGGGCTGGCAATACCCAATACCCTTTCGAGGTAAATGGTACCCAGCTGGGCAAATTGCACCAGGTGCTCTGCCTTACAGTCCGCATTGATGCCCACATCCAGCAGGAGGTTGAAGCGCCCGTCTTCACGGGGCACAAAGGAGGCGATTGTTGGCCGGAGTACACCCTCAATAGCTTTTACTGAGTACATGGCGCCGACCAGCATAGCCCCAGTGTTTCCGGCGCCGATAAACGCGTCTATTTTCTTCCGGGCCAGTAGTCCGAAGCCGATCGCAATGGACGATTCCGGTTTTTCCTTAAATGCTTTAGTCGGATGTTCTTCCATTTCGATAACCTGCGTAGAAGGTACCCAGGTATAACGGTCCTTGTAGGATTCCAGGAATGACAAATAGGGTGACACCGCTGCGGTGTCCCCTATCAATGTCAAATGAACAGAAGTTTCGGTATTGTGTTCAAAGTAGCTTTGAACGCCTTTGACGGCTTCAAGCGGTGCAAAATCACCGCCCATCATATCTATACCTATATTCATCGAATAAAGAGTAAGCGAGCGTTAGAACAAAAATTACTGTGCTGTTCCGCTATCAGGAGCTGTAGCAGGAGCTTTATCGACGATCACATTGCCGCGATAGTATAATTTTCCTTCTACCCAATGTGCACGATGGCGCAGATGGCTTTCGCCGGTTACTGCATCCACACTCCAGGTTTCAGCCGTAGCTTTATAGTGTGTACGACGTTTAGCGCTTCTTTGTTGCGAGTGTCTGCGTTTAGGATTTGGCATTTTCTTTTGTTTTAATAATTGTTACTTCTTATTTATTTTGATGGACTGAAGTCCTTTCCAAATATCGTTTTTCTGCTCTTCGGGCTGACCGGCCATCTTTCCCAGCAACTTCAGGGCTTCAGGGTTACAATCAGGGTTTCCATCGGCATTATCCGGATGGATACGTTGCAAAGGAATACTGAGTATGATGAACTCGTATAGCCAATTGCTGATATCCAGCACCGTTTCGCTGCGCGGGATAAACACCACATCCGCATCTTCCTCCGTATCCTCCGCATCTTCCGCATCGCTGAGTTTCACAATCAGGTCAAACTCATCCCAGAGGTTCAGCCTGAAATCATCTCCACAACGGTCGCAGGGCACAACGGCGTATCCACCGATATCAAAGTGAAGCTCAAAAAAACTTTCGTGTTTGACGAACTTCACCGTTGCCTTTGCCTCTACATCCTTAACATCATCGCCGGCATATCCTTTTTCTTTCAAAAAATCCATACCCAGCTGATAATCAAGAATATGCTCTCCGATTTTCAACCCTTGCCAAGCCAGCTCAAATTCCATTCTGCGTTTCATAAAATGCTGATTTTGTTTGTGCTGTTATTCAAGAACTACCTGCCCGTTTTTTCAAACGGAGCGCAAAGATAAGTTTTTTCTCAAAATCTTATTGCATTTTATTTCTCTTCAGCAAAAAAGAATGTAATACTTTATCTACCGGTTCGCTGAGGTCGACCTCTACCCTGTTGATATTGTACTGGTAGCACTGGTTTTCAATCTTTTGCCGGAACAAATTCATTTCCTGTATATACCGTTCTTTCATCTGCCCGGGTTGCAGGCGCGTGCGTTCTCCTGTTTCCAGGTCCACAAATTCGTAGGGCCGGTTCTCAAATTCAAACTCCAGCTCGTGCTTTTTGTCCAATATATGAAAAAGAATCACTTCGTGGCGGTTGTAGCGCAAATGCTGCAAGGCATCGAAAAGCGGGGCAAGCTCTCCGGTATCCTCGATCATATCGCTGATAACGATCACCAGAGAGCGCCGGTGGATCTGCTCGGCTACCTGGTGGATGGCTTTGCTGATATCCGAGCCTTTCTGCTGACCAGACAGGTCAAAGGTCCGCGAAAGCTGCTGTACCAGCGACCGGTAATGTGCCGGCGCAGAACGGCAGTCGGAACGGAAATAGATATCCTCGTCAAACAAAGCCAGGCTACTGGCATCCAGCTGGCGTTTCATCAGCATCAGCAGGGAAGCGGCAGCCACACAGCCATATTGCAGTTTGTTCAGGTCGCTTTTATCTTCCGGGAACAACATGGACGATGAGGTATCCAGCAGGATATTGCAGCGCAGGTTGGTCTCTTCCTCGTATTTTTTCACAAACAGCTTCTCGCTGCGCCCGTATACGCGCCAGTCTATATGCCGCAGCGCGTCGCCGGGATTGTATTGGCGGTGCTCGGCAAACTCCACAGAAAAACCATGAAAGGGGCTTTTGTGCAGGCCGATAATAAAACCCTCTACTGCCTGCCGGGCAATCAGTTCGAGGTTATCTGCTGTGGGTTTTATGGCGAACATGTTGTTTGTATTAATTGTTACTGTACTGTTTTTGCTATGCTCCAGCTTTCCACCAGGTAATAATTCCAGATGCCGCTCCGGGCCGTAAACCGAAGCTCATACAGGCCTGCGTCCTTATCTGCGTATGGGGTTAAAGTCTTGTAGCGTACATTCAGTTTTTCCTTTTTATCCCGAAAAAGAAAATAAATATAGCTGTTTTTCCCTTGCTGAAACGAGATAACGGGGCAGGTTAGCAGTTCAGCAGGCTGCCTGTCCGCCACCGCCTTATTCGTATAATTCCATACCGTCTTCGCCAATACACCAAAGGACAGGTAAGAAAAGAGTATGCCTTGCAGGCCATAAAACAGGACCAGGAATAGCCTGGGCAACACGCCTTTAATCCCTGTGTAGTTTTTTACGATAAACGGCCAACGGTAACAGAGCAGGAACAAACACCCTGCTGCAGTGGGCAAAAGCCCTATATAAATACAGTACCCGGGGTCTGAACCTATCGTAAAATACTCCAGCCACAGCTCCTCTGCAATAGCTAACGCGAGCAGCAGGTATACCGTACCGGCGCTGATCTTCCCCCCCTTTTCTACCCATAATACCCGGTTTCTATCTTCGGCTGCCAAACAACATACTCCCGATCCGTACCATAGTACTCCCTTCTTCTATGGCTGCCTGATAATCGCCGCTCATGCCCATAGAGCAGGTATCGAAATACTCCCTGCCGGTAAAAAAAGTTTGTTTCATCTGTACAAAGGCATTGCGGATGCGGTGCAGCTCCGCACGGACCTGGACCATATCTTCTGTAAAACTGGCCATGCCCATCAGGCCCCTAATGCGTACCTGCTCCAGCTCTTTGCGCTGCGCGCTGTATTGCTCCAGGCAATGCATCAGCTCGTTTTCATCCATGCCGAACTTAGTCTCCTCATCCGCAACATGCAATTGCAGCAGTACGTCTATCGTTCGTTCATTTTTCGTAGCCTGCTTCGCTATCTCCTGCAGCAGTTTAAAACTGTCTACCGCATGGATAAGATGCACAAACGGTGCGATCATCTTTACTTTGTTGCTTTGCAGGTGCCCGATAAAATGCCAGTGTATAGCTGCAGGCAACTCCTGTTGTTTCTGCACCAGCTCCTGCACATAGTTTTCGCCAAAATCCCGCTGCCCCAGCTCGTACAATTCCTGTATTGCCGCTGCAGGCTTTGTTTTCGACACCGCCACCAGGGTCACTTTTTTCTGCTCACATTCCTGCTTCAGGCTGTGGTACACACTGTGCTCCATCTCCGTCCGCTGCTTAGTTTGCTTTTTTCAATGTCATTTCACTGACCAGCGCATCTGCGGGTTCTGCGTCCTGGTTCATTTCATTGCGCGTGACCAGCATTTTACCGTGCTCCAGTTTGCCTTTTTCACCAAAAATGCGCTGCGCCATAGCGCCCATTTCGTCGGCGATGCCCTGCCGCTTCGCAGCATCGGCGGCATACAGGTCTTCAGAACCTACGGCTATGATCAGGTGGTTGTCGTTCTGCACATTCACGGTCACAGCGGCCACGGTCGGGTACGCCGCAAAGATGGAGTCTTTAAGCTGGTTCATCTGCGCCATATTGCCTTCGCCGCTGCTGCAGCTGTTCAGCATCACTATGGCCAGCAGTGCTGTGAGTACGGTACGGAATGTGTTCATGTTTTTTCGTTTTTAAAAAAGTGATCAGATATGATTGTTGATTACGCTCAGGGCAAAAGTCTCTTTGATACGGATACCTTTATCCGTCTGTACCAGGGTAGCGCACTCAATGTGCGGGTCGTGCTCAAAAAACAATACCCAGTTGTTGGCCAGCGCCAGGTCCAGGATCTCTTTCTTTTCGCGCAGGGTTTCCAGCGGCTGCATATCGTAGGCCATTACCCAGGGTATGCTGATGTGTGCAGCACTGGGGATCAGGTCTGCACAAAACAGGATGCGCGTGTTCCTGTAAGGGATCAGCGGCAGCATCATGCTTTCCGTATGCCCTTTCATGTAGCGCACCAGGATATTGTCTTTCCATTCACCGCCGTCGTGGGTGGTGACAAAGTGCAGCAGGCCGCTGTCCTGTATCGGCTGTATATTTTCCTTCAGGAAAGAAGCTTTTTCCCTGTCGTTCGGTTTCATGGCGGCTTTCCAGTGCAGCTTATCGCTCCAGTAGCGGGCCTGCTCAAATACCGGCACCAGCTGGTCTCCAACTCTTTTGATCGCCCCGCCGCAATGATCAAAGTGCAGGTGCGTGAGAAACACATCAGTAATATCGGCCGTACTGTAGCCCAGCTGCTGCAAAGACTGCTGCAGGCTGTCTTCGCCATGCAGGTAAAAATGCCCGAAGAATTTTTCGTCCTGCTTATCGCCGATACCGCAATCGATCAGTATACGCGAGCTCCCGGTATCGATCAGCATACAACGCATAGCCCAGGTGCACATATTGGCGTCGTCTGCAGGGTTGGCCTTTTGCCACATGCTCTTGGGTACCACACCATGCATTGCGCCTCCATCAAGCTTGAACAAACCCGTATTGACTGTGTATATTTTCATGTTGAAGCAATTCAAAATTCGGGGACAATGTACAAAAATTCAAACGACAATACCAGCCCTCTGCCATTAAGCAGGCACAAAAGGTACAATTTCTTTTTTCCTGAGGGCCAGCAGCAAGAACAGCATACCCAGCAC
The DNA here is from genome assembly GCA_016786525.1 of Chitinophagaceae bacterium. Classification (GTDB taxonomy): domain Bacteria; phylum Bacteroidota; class Bacteroidia; order Chitinophagales; family Chitinophagaceae; genus Rurimicrobium. The sequence goes on along the minus strand of JAEUVW010000349.1, from coordinate 10,215 downwards.
AAAGAACAGGATCAGCGCCAGGATAGAATAACGCATGGAGTGCATCACATCCTCTATCAGTGCAAAAGAAAACATCCCCAGCACGATAGACATTTTTTCCATGATGTCGTACAGGCTGAAAAAAGAGGTGGTTTCATGCGTACCTTCCGGCAGCAGTTTGGAATAAGTAGAGCGGCTCAGTGATTGTATGCCACCCATCACCAGGCCCACACAGACAGCTAGGATGTAGAATTGTATATTGGTGTAGGTGTAGTAGGCCGCAATGCAGATGCCGATCCACAGCGCGACCACGGCCAGCAGCACACGCATATTTCCGTATGCCTTAGACAGGCGTGCCAGCACCATGGCCCCGAATATCGCTACGATCTGGATGATCAGGATGGCCGGTATCAGGTCTTGTGCCTCCATCGCCACCCATTTGCCGTCTACGTATTTCCTGATCTCCTTACTCCCGAATATCGTAGCGGCCAGCATAACGGTCTGCACCCCCATACTGTAAAAGAAGAAAGCAAACAGGTAAGTTTTCAGCCTGGGCATCTGCTTCACCTGCTGCCACACTTTGCCCAGTTCGCGGAATCCGCCGGTCCAGACATTACCCTGCTTCGCTCCTTCCTGCGGAGTACCTGCAGGCAGGTAGCGGAAGCTGATCTGAGCAAAAGCGATCCACCACAGCCCTACCAGCAGGAAAGAAAGCCGCGGGGCAAAGGAGGTATCTTCAAAACCGGAGAAAATAAATACAAAACAGATCAGCTGCAGGATCACACTGCCGATGTACCCGTAGGTAAAACCTTTGGCACTAAGCTTGTCCTGCTCCGCAGGCGTGGCGATCTCAGGCAGGTAGGAATTGTAAAAAACCAGGCTGCCGCAGTAGCCTATGGCCGCCAGCATCGAAAACAGGATGCCGATCTCATTCTGCCCGGGTTTGAAAAAGTAAAGGCCGATACAGGCCAGACCGCCCAGGTAGCAATAAGCCTTCATATATGTTTTCTTATTGCCCTTATAGTCTGCTATGGCCGAAAGAATGGGAGAAAGAATGGCGATGACCAGGTAGGCCAGGGAAAGTGAATATTCCAGCAAGGCGCTATTGCCTGCACGCCATCCGAAAAAACTGATTTGGCTATCAGCATTACCACCGGTAACGGCAATATAATAGGCCGGGAATATCGTAGAGGTGATGACCAGGTTATAGGCAGAATTGGCCCAATCGTACATGGCCCAGGCCGTCTGGACCTTATTGTTCTTTTTCATATCCGCTACAAAAGAAGACGAAATAATGCAGGTTTCAAAACACGGGAATTCATTCTTCATGATTCCATAATCCTTCTTTGTGTTTTCTTATTCAAATTAAATAATTTTCTTATTTTAAAAAATAAATTTTTAAGAATATCATTGAAAACTCTATTTGAACTGTAGGGCAGAATATGCCCGTAACAAACTAATAGACAATTACTTAAATCATTGCTATAAGATACGTTTATAGCCTCATTTATCAAATTTAAATATTAATTTGTTTAATTTAATTTTTGTGGAACGGTTTTTGGATGAATAGGCTCAAAACGTTCAAAGTACCAAAATGAAATCTTTACAATCCCTTTTCACCGTTTCAATCGTAATGCTGGGCATGCTTCAGGCAAAAGCTCAAAGCGGTGCTTCAGGGGCCAATGGTACTTACCTGAACGTTAACAACTACGTAAACAGCGAGCGCACTGCAGGCGGTGATTTTGATGTAGACGCCAACGGCTACCTCGAGATCGGTACCAACGGCGTACTGGAGATCCTGGGCGCTGTATCCAACAAAGGAACCATCGAAGTAGATTCCAACGGTATCCTCAGCATCTATGGCGATATCAACAACGCCGGCACTATCATCCTGCACAAAGGCGCTACTGTAAACTTCTACGGTACAAAATGGGCCAACGCGACAATTGCCAAAGTAATCGACGGCGCTACCATCAATACTGTACCCGGAGGCAACCTGAACTTTATCGGCGCCCGCCCTGCAGTTCCGGCAAGCTGGACCGCTTCAAGCCCTTACCTGGCTGCCTACAGCGGCGGTACACGCACTCAGTTCAGCGACGGTGGCAACGTTCCGATGGATGTTACCCTGCGTCTTCAGAATGCAAACGGCCTGGCGCTGATCAATACTGCTACAAAAATCGAAGGCGAGCTGCAATATGTGAGCAACGGCAATATCTTCCTGGGCAACAACGACCTGAACTTCACCACCAATGCAACACAATCCGGTTTCAATGCTGAGCGCTATGCGGTAACTGCCGGCAATGGCCATGTAAGCAAAGAAAACTATACCGGCGAGTGGATCTTCGCAGTAGGTAAAGATGTAAACGACTATACGCCTGCCGCCATCACCAACGTAACGGCCAACACCATGCACGTTGCCGTTGAAGATTATACCAAAAGCGCTGCTATAGAAAATACAGATCTGACCGTAAAAGACGGTATGGATCGTACCTGGAACATCTTCGCAGACAATGCCGGCGGTGTGAGCACGATCAACCTGCAGCACAACAGCGCTACCAACCAAACTGATTTCAACGAAGGGTCAAGCTACGTAACACGCTGGAGCGATGTAAACCCCAACAATACCGGCGACCGCACCAGCACCACAGCATGGCAAAGGAACCTGCCTTCTGCAGGTGCAGCGGGTAACCTGAGCTGGGCCGGCGCTATCATCGACGGTTCCAACATGAACAACAGGACTTACCGCGATTTTGCAACCATCGCTACTGCCGCTGCTGCTTACTATACAAAATCCAGCGAATCCTTTAAAGTAAAACCGGCAGCACAGATCCTGGTGTTTAATGCAGACAGCATCGCCTGCCAGGAAGCTGCAGTAAGCTTTACTACCGGTAAAGAAAACAACATTGTCAAATTCCAGCTGCAACACAGCATCGACGGTAAAACATACACCACCATCACCACTTTCGATCCTAAAGGCGATAACTCTACCTACAGCTACGAACACATCACTGCTGTAGAAGGAACCAACTACTACCGCCTGGCAATGCTGGATGCAAACGGAGATTACTCTGTATCCCAAACAGTCACTACCGTTGTAGATTGCAGCCAGCAAGATCCTGTTGTGATCCTCTACCCTAACCCTGCCCGTGACTTCGTTAAGATCGCAGGTCTGAGCGGCAAATCCCAGGTCCGTATCCTGAACATGCACGGAAGGGTCATGAGCGAACTGAGCACAAGCAACAGCATCGAAACGATCGATATCAGCATGCTGCCTGCCGCTCCTTATGTTGCAGAAGTGCTGACCAGTGTAAAACGCAACATCACTGCTATCAAATTCATCAAATACTAAGTAAACAAACCAAGCAGGATCAGGCACCCGGTCACGGGTGCCTTTTTTTGTGCTGTCACCCAAAGGCACACTACCGGTATAGAGGGTCTCTCCTCCCGGGAGATCATGTCCGCCTGAGCGGGAAGGACAGGGTGGGTCCGCAGGAATCTGCAGCGGGCTTTCATGCTTTACAGGCCGTTGTCGTATATGGTTAATGTCAGATCCCTGCGGGATGACATTTTGTGTCCATGCTTGATCCGACTCCTGGCATATTCATCTCCCTGCGGCTCTGCTTCTGACAGCAGAAGCCTCCCTGCAAATACACCACGTTATCATTCCGGCCTGAGGAACCTGCCTGAGGTAGACAGAGCATCTCTACAAAAGACAATAAAAAAGCGCTGAAGAAATCGGCACATGCTCGCAGCATCTCGTATGGATTCAGAAAAAGGCCATCACCTGCGGACTCCCTTTCTAAGATGGATAGTAACACACTTTACCTAATACTAAAGCTTACAAAACGCTGTTCGCAACATCCAGGACCTTACAACACATAAAAATATTATTGTTGTCAAGATAACATATTCAATATACAATTAACTGTTTTGGTATGTTTGTATTATAAAATGTAGCTAAAGGACATAAATTACGTTTGTACCAACTTTTTAATAGGACAGCTATGTATCAATTCAGATTTTACTTTTTATTTTCCAGCCTGCTCTTGATCTTTATGGGAGCCTTTGTCAAACTGGAAGGATACGACGCATCAGGCAATAAGACTTTTACAGGTGGTATTGTGATGTTCTGCGTGTTTGTACTCCTGACTTTTCGAAAGCGGTTCGTTCAAAATAAATGCTGACTAACCTATCTAAAGACTGCGTTCTACAGGCCATTTACTTGTATAGAAGACTAAATAGCAGTTATGGCAAGCCCCACATGCTGTCATCCCGACAATAGGAGCCTGCCTGCCCTGCATACCCCGAGAGGCAGGCGGTAGGTAGGGAATCTCTACACAAATCGATACCTTGCTTATAGACTATTACTGGTGGGAAAAGTTTCTATACAGCCTTGTTTTTACGCAGCCTGCCTGCCCGCAGAAAGAGGTTTTCTATAAAAAATCCGTAGGCATACTTACAGATCCCTCGTTCCTCGGGATGACCATTCGGTTAATAATAAATGTATCACCTTAAAGATTCTGTACAAACCATCTCAAAGCCCGCATGCTGTCATCCCAACCTTAGGAGGGGTCTCTACGAAAGACAAATAAAGGCCGCCCTGGGGCGGCCTTTATTACTATAATACAAAACATCCTTAGCTGATCTTACCAACCATTGTCCGCGGGTCTACCCAGGCATCAAACTCTTCAGGCGTAACATAACCCAGCTCCACCGCTGTTTCCTTCAGCGTTTTACCTTGCTTATGCGCAGTCTGGGCAATCTCTGCCGCTTTGTAGTAGCCGATCTTCGTATTCAGCGAAGTCACCAGCATCAGGGAATTGTTCAGGTGCGCCTGTATGTTTTTCTCAATCGGCTCAATGCCTGCTGCGCATTTATCGTTGAAGGACACACAGCCGTCGCCGATCAGGCGGGCGCTGTGCAGGAAATTGTAGATCATCACCGGTTTGAACACATTCAGTTCAAAATGGCCGTTGGCGCCGCCGATGCTGATCGCCACATCATTACCCATTACCTGGGCGGCGATCATGGTCAGCGCTTCGCATTGCGTTGGGTTTACTTTACCCGGCATGATGGAAGAGCCTGGCTCATTGTCAGGGATCATGATCTCACCGATACCGCTGCGGGGGCCGGAGCTCAGCATACGCACATCGTTGGCGATCTTCATCAGGCTCACCGCTACGGTTTTCAGGGCACCATGCGCCTCTACGATCGCATCGTGCGCCGCCAGGCTTTCAAATTTATTTTCAGCCGTTACAAAAGGCAGGCCGGTCAGCTCGGCAATTTTTGCCGCCACATTTTTATCATATCCTTCAGGGGTATTGATACCGGTTCCTACTGCAGTACCACCCAAAGCCAGCTCGCTAAGGTGCGCCAGGGTGTTGTCGATCGCTTTCAGGCCATGATCCAGCTGCGATACGTAGCCGCTGAGCTCCTGCCCCAGGGTGATCGGTGTGGCGTCCATGAAGTGGGTACGCCCGATCTTCACCACCTGCATGTATTCTTTGGATTTTGCAGCCAGGGTATCCCTGAGTTTTTTGATACCCGGTATCGTTGTTTCCACCAATATCTTATACGCCGCAATGTGCATGGCTGTAGGGAAGGTATCGTTGGAAGACTGTGATTTGTTCACATCGTCGTTGGGGTGGATGAATTTGTCTTTGTCGCTGAGCTGACCGCCATTCAGTACGTGTGCGCGGTAAGCCACCACTTCGTTCACGTTCATATTGCTTTGCGTTCCGGAACCGGTCTGCCATACCACCAATGGAAATTCGTTGTCCAGCTTACCTTCCAGGATCTCATCACATACCTGGCCGATCAGTTTTGATTTTTCGGGAGCCAGGCCCGCCAGTTCGGTATTCGTCAGTGCTGCTGCCTTTTTCAGGTAGGCAAACGCGCGGATAATCTCTTTCGGCATCCTGTTGATGTCCTGGGCAATTTTAAAGTTGTCGATAGAGCGCTGGGTTTGTGCTCCGTAATAGGCGCTGACCGGTACTTTTACCTCGCCCATGGTGTCTTTCTCGATACGAAATTCCATTGTATTGAATGATTGATATAAACGTGAAACTATGTTTTCAGAACGGCGCAAAGATAATTTGCCCTGCTGTATTCTGCACCCTGTATTTTGAAAAGCGTTCCTGAAGCGGCAATTTTTTTTATTGTTTTACTACCTCAGCATCTTACACTAAAAAAAATAAAACATATGATCCGCTCCTGTAAACAAGCCTTTTCCGGGAAATATTTTTGCCTGCCGGCGGTGGTTTTCCTTTCTGCATTCCTGTTTTCCGCCTGTAAAAAGGATAAAAAAGGAGATGACTATAAAGTGAAATATACCGTTACCGCTACGGGTAAATTTAAAAACGGCAATCCCAAAGTCACCTATAACAATGCTTCCGGCAGCAGCGCCACAGAAGAGGTGAGTATCGGGAAAGCCTGGGTAAAAGAGCTGAATGTGTTCCAAAGCTACCCGATCAAAGCGGCAGTAAGCGGCACTTTCGATAGCGGGGAAGTGGTACTCTCCGTAGAGGGCTACAAAAACGGCAACCTTGTTGCTATCGGGGAAAGCAGCCAGTCTTCGACCTCGGAGCAGTCCATCAGCGTCACATACGAAAGCAATTTTGAATAAGGCTTATGGTACTGTAAAAGCCGCAGGAAACCATCCATTTCCTGTGGCTTTATTTTGCCCCGGGTTTTTATTTACACTTCATACACATCCCCTTCCCTGCTGGCTACTGAATCAGGGAACACCGATTTAGCCTCGGCCTCAAATTCATCAACCGATTTATACTTGGAAGAATAATGGCCCAATACCAGCTTGCCAGCGCCGGCCTTTAGTGCAACGGATGCCGCCTGCCGCGCCGTACTGTGAAAACGGGCTGCGGCCCGCTCGGCATCAGCCTCCAGGTAAGTACTTTCGTGGTAGATCAGGTCTGCACCTTGTATATAGGATAAAAAACTGTCGGTATAGATCGTATCGGCGCAATAGGCATAGGTCTTATCCGACTTGCCCGCATCCGTTACCCACTCGTTTTTGATCAGGGTACCATCCTTCTTTTCGTAATCCTGCCCCGCTTTCAGCTTTTTATAATACGCTGCCGGGATCTGGTAATAAGAGCAGCGCTCCGGCAACAGTTTGCGCCCCTTCGATTTTTCTGTCACCAGCAGGCCCTGGCAGAAGATACGGTGCTCCACGGGGAAGCATTTCAGCGAAAACAGCGTGGTATCGGCCAATGTAGCGGCCCCTTCGGGCAAAGCAGTAAAATGAAGGGGATAGCTCAGCCGGGTATCGGCCACGTCCAGTATCTTCTGTATGATCTCCTGCAGTGCGCTGGGGCCATACAGGTACAAAGGGTCGGTCCGCCCCAGCAGGCTCATTGAGTTCAGCAGGCCCGGCAGGCCGAAATAGTGGTCGCCATGCAGGTGGCTGATGAATATGTACCGTATTTTGTGCCAGCCGATGCCATGCTTCCGCAGGAGTACCTGCGCTGCTTCACCGCAATCGACCAGGATCATCGTCCCGTCTATCGTCACTACCTGGCAGGTAGGATAACGGTCGTAAGCCGGTAATGCGGAATTGTTGCCCAGTATCGTAAGCTTCATCTAAAATATACAATCTATCGACAAGCAAACTACAATGATTTTGTTTAATTTTGATCGTCATTTATGAAAGGAAAACTTAAAGAACTCCTGCTCCTCTGCATTTCCCTGTTGCTTTTTGTTGCAGCCTGTAAAAAAGATGTGGAGATACCTGAGTACCCGGGGGTACCGGGCGACATTACTTTTTCCGTGCCGCAAGGCTGGCCGGCCCCTTATTACAGTTTCAAAAACAACCAGCTGACCAACAGCGGTTTTGCATTGGGGCGTAAACTGTTTTATGATGTACGTTTGTCCCGCGACAACAGCACTTCCTGCGGTACCTGCCATCAGCCCTTTGCCGCCTTTGCCAACGCAGACCACGCATTGAGCCACGGTGTAGACAGCAAACTGGGCGTGCGCAATTCCCCGGGCCTGTTCAACCTGAACTGGAACACCAGCTTTATGTGGGACGGCGGGGTGAACCATATCGAAGTGCAACCCCTGGCGCCGATCACGAACCCTGTAGAGATGGATGAGACGATGAACAACGTATTGGCGAAAATCGGCAGCGATGCGGATTACAAAAGGATGTACCAGGAAGCCTTTGGTTCGGCAGAGATCACGACGGAAAAGACATTCAAAGCCATTGCCCAGTTTATGGGCGCTATGGTCTCTTCCAATTCGAAATACGACAAATACATGCGTAAAGAAGGCGGCGTCACACTGAGCAGCAGCGAACTCGCCGGCCTGGCCGTCTTCGAAAACAAATGCGCCACCTGCCACCCTGCCCCTTTATTTACGGATCATTCCTTCCGCAATGCCGGGGTAAAGCCATCCAGCCTCAACGACAGCGGACGGGCACACATCACCTTCAATCCCGCCGACCTGTATAAATTCCGGGTGCCCAGCCTGCGCAATCTTTCCTATACGCAACCCTACTTGCACGACGGCCGCTATGCCACCCTGGACCAGGTGCTGGACCAGATGGAAAAAGAAATACACGAATCTCCCAGCCTGGACCCTGCTATGAAAGGCGGTATCAAACTCTCAGACCAGGAACGCACCGACCTGAAAGCGTTTTTAAAGACACTGGACGACGAAACCTTTATCAAAGACAAACGTTTCTTCGAACCGGCACCTTAAACTCCGGCCAACTGTTTGATGCTTTGTATCAAAGCGTTGATCTCCTCCTCCTGCGTGTCCCAGGCACACATCAGCCGTACCTCGTTCAGGTCTTCGCGCCATACATAGAAGGGGAATTGCTGCATCAGCGCTTCATTCCAGGCAAGCGGAATAATAGCAAACACCACGTTTGCTTCTACGGGCCTTGTCACCCTGATTTGCGGAAAAGACTGCAAAGCTTCATGCAGCAAACGCGCCATGGCATTCGCGTGCTCTGCCGTGCGGCGCCACAGTTCGCCCTGCAGCAAAGCCTGGTATTGCGCGGCAATAAAACGGGTCTTCGAAGCCAGCTGCATCACCTGCTTGTGCTTAAAGGGCAGGTGTTCCCTGAGCTGTTCGTTGAAGACCACCACGGCTTCACCAAACATCATGCCCAGCTTGGTGCCGCCCAGCGACAGCAAATCCACACCGATATCCGTACTGATCTGCTTCAGGCTGCACCCCAGGCTGGCCGCGGCATTGAAAAAGCGGGAGCCGTCGATATGGAAGTACAAGCCCTGTTCTTTGCACAGCTTGCCGAATGCCTTTAGCTCTTCAGGAGTGTAGACGGTACCGTATTCAGTAGATTGTGTGAGCGACAATATTTTGATCTGCGGAAAATGAAGGTCGCCTCTCCGGATCAGCCTCTGGCTCACCGTTTCCGGCTCCAGCTTTCCCTGCTCATTCGTGGGCAAAGCAAAGAAACGGCACCCGGTAAAGGTCTCCGGGGCAGAAGACTCATCATTGTAAATATGTGAAGTGTCGGCACACAGCACCGCGTTGTACGATTGGGCGGCCGCACTCAGGCTGAGCACATTGGCCCCGGTGCCGTTGAAGACCAAATGCACGTCCACTTCCGCGCCCAGCACTTCCCGGAACAGCGCCATCGTACTTTTCGTCAGCGGGTCATTTCCATACGAGCCCGCATGACCGCTATTGGCCTGTTGCAGGGCTTCCATTACTTCCGGCAATACACCGGCATAGTTATCACTGGCAAAAGATTTCATAGACAACGAATTAATAATTGACGTTTTTACTCCACGCCTCATCTAGTGTTTCTCTGAACAGCTTGTCAAGCATAGTTGTTTCCAGCTGCATATTTTGTTCCAGTGATTTCACATACCTACCATAGAATTCTATTTTCTGCTCAAGAAAATCATGAAGAATTTGATTTCTGGGTTCTTCGCCTAATTCTTCCCCATTCATTTTCCTGGTCAATAAATTCTGAACTTCTGTCCTGACGCTTTGATGTGTCACCTGGCTGTCCAGAAGCGTCTGAAATTCCACAGGAGCCATTGTATTTGTTTGCTTGATCCAGTCACAGGCAAGAATAGGTCTGAGCACATAAAAATACTTTTTTATTCTTACCGTATCCTTTTGCAGGTATGCCCTGTAATTACCTTCTGCCATATGCAGGTAATGGTGGAGGCATGATTTAGGATTGAAAAAACTACTTGCTAACTCTCGTAGCTCATTTGCGGTAGAAAATTGCTCCAGATA
>JAEUVW010000347.1 GCA_016786525.1 Chitinophagaceae bacterium | reverse complement strand
GCCGATATACAAATGGTTAAACAATAAAAACAAAGCATGGGTAGAATACACATACTCGTTGTGGGCAGGAACAGGGAAATTGTTCCTGTCCTGCAGCGGCTTATAGAACAGAACGAGGACTGGCAATGCACCGTGGCTTATGAAGATGAAGAAGCCATCCTGCAGTTCCAGCAGATGCAGTACGATATCGTACTCTTCAGCAGCGGCATAGAAGAAGACAGCGAAAACAAACTCAGGAACGTATTCCGCTTCCAGCAGCCGGAAGTGATTATTATACAGCACTACGGCGGAGGCAGCGGCCTGCTGCACGGGGAGATCCAGGAAGCGCTGGATCAGCGGGAAGCCGCGCACAAAGCGCGTAAGAATTTCTTTGACGGGAGCCTGAATTAAAGCCGGTGCTCTTGCCGGTTTTCTGAGGGGTTGTTTACATTTGTGGTGTAAACTTATAATAGCCCGATGAAAAAAAATGCCGCAGCATGTGTTCTGGCAATATACCTCTTCCTGCAGCTGCAGGCCTGTACGAAGAAAAGTGGTACACCGCGTATACCCGAACCAGCCTGTGTAGTCGATTCCGTTTTCGACAACTCGAATACTGACGCGGCTTATGAAATACTGAAAGGCCGCTGGATTTCTGTTGAGACCTTGGAGACTTTTGATCACCTGCCGGGCGATACACCGTTTCACTATGAGTTCCGTACTGTTTTGGATGATGAGAACAAGGATACGGTAGTCTTTAATGCAGACCGTACGTATCGCTCCTGTGTCGGTATGGCGGGAACCTGCTACGGAGCCGGCAGATTCCATATCGACAGTTCCAGGAAGCTGACCATGCAATCTACCTCTTGGTGCGAAAAAAGTACCTGCCCGGGCTATGTCATCGAACGGCGGAACTTCTCCGTCAAGAAGGACTCTATGGTATGGTACCACTCCTGGGAATACAATGAGCAGCTGCGCTCCACAACGGTTAAACTGGTGCGCCGGTAATACCGGTATTTAATTCACATACTGCAGGTTCAGCCAGACCTGCCCGGTACTGGTATCCAGCAGGCCTTTGTAATATTCGCCATCGGATTTGGTGTACTCTTTGTAGAACAGGTGAATGGCTTTATGCCGCGCCAGTGTATCGGCATTGAGGCGGAAGAAATCCCCTGTATTGAATGGCGCAGCGTCCGGCAGCGGGATAAATTCCGAAAAACTGATATAGCCCGGCATGGGCACCTGCTTTTTTTTGATCGTATAATACACCCGCTTCAGTCTTTCTTTTTCCCTGTAGTCACAGTCGATATCATAGATGTCGGGTATATCTGTATGCGTATGCAGCTCCATATTATCAATGAGGAAGGCCCCGCAGCCTCTTTGCTTTTGCATCAGCCAGCCCAGGCCATAACAGCTGCCCATCAGGGTCAGGAAACCCAGTACCAGCACCAGGATACACAATAGGGTTATTCTGACAAAGTTGTTTTGGATATAGGGCATAAGAGGATAACAAAAATAAGCTTTTACATGTTATAAAAAACATGCTTTCATCCGCCATTGATCAGGGCTTTCCTTTCATCGGATGCCGTTCTTCCCAGGCTCCTTCCTGCTGGTGCTGGTTGTTGATCTTGCCCGAAACGAAACGGCGCAGGTAAGGCGACCGTACATAAAGGAAAGTGGAAAGAAAATGTGGCGTACAGCCCAGCCGGGCCTTGGCCTCCAGGGCTGTGCGGCCGAGTATCAGCAGGGGTTTGCGTAAGGCAATGGCCTGCTCTATGCTGAAGTAGAGTATATTGAAATACAGGTTGAGCGCTGCATTACGTTCATAATCGAAACCGATATAAAACATATCGAAAGCCGCTTCGTGCAGCCAGGCTGAGGCAAAAGCGACCATCTCTTTTCCTTCATAAAAAGCCCAGACTTTCAAACGCCCGCCGTAAAATTTCTTCAGTGCCGGCAGGAACTGTTCGTTCAGTGTGCCCATGCTGAACACCTGGTGCCTGCTCACCTGCAGGTACAGGCGGTAGAGCGCGGCGGACTGTTCCGCTACTTCATGCACATTCAGTTCCTGTACACGGAGCGTAGTCAGGCTGCTTCGCACCTTACGCAGTTTTTGCGCATACTTATGCTTCAGCGCAGCGGCATAATCGTCAAAGCTTTGCCACTCCGGCGGGAGCTGCAGCTGCATCGAAATATCGTGGCGCAGCTGCAGGTATTTCGGGGCGTAATTCTGAAAATAGGGCACCAGCGTTTGCGGTACATCCTTGACCAGGGTCGCTAGGGCGCAACTTTGCGCCCGTACAGCGGCAATCATCTGCTCATAAGCGCGGAAGGCATCCATATTGCCCAGGCCGCTTTGGGCATGAAAAGAGACGATATCATGCCGGAACAGGTTGCCGGCTACAAGCAGGGAAGGTTTGCCGAAGCGCAGCAATTGCGGTACCAGCACTGCCTGTATGCCTTGCAGTAGGCTTGCATTCAGATGCCCTGTTTGCACTTTCAACAGCTGGAAGCAGGCTATAGCCAAAGGTGCCGCAGGATCGCCGTACAGGGCATAATAGCTGCTGATATCCGGCAGCTGTATCGATTCGTACAGTGCCAGTGCGGAGCTGTGCAGGGGATGCTCCGCAGGCAACAGGGCATCCCAGCCTGCGGGTAGTGCTGCGACACTATTGTAAACGGAAACCTCCTGGTGCTGACACGGGCGTACATGCATACAGGCGCAAAGTACGGGCTTTTTTTAACGCGATTCTTTTACCGCTGCACCGCCTGAAACCAGGCACCCTGAACTGTCTGCAGTTGAAGCCGGAAAGGCCGGGAAAGCCGGGAAAGGCTGGTAAGGAAGCTTTCGTTGCAGTAAAATAAAAGGAGCTCCTGCAAAAAAGCGTGACGCCCGGCTTAGCCTGCTTTTTTACCTACGATCACTTCCAGAGCACGCTCCAGCACGGTAAACTGTATGGTATCGCCGGTGGCCATGGCATCCCCGTCCGCCTGCATCAGCTTCAGCTCGGGGTTGCTGATCGTGACTTCCTTGCCGCGGATACGCTCCACGTACCTGCTTTGCAGCAAGGTGCCGTTAAACATCTTGTAGCCCAGCAAAGCGCCCAGTATTTTGGGAAACTTATTGATGATGACCACATCCAGCAGGCCGTCCGTCCAGTTGGCATCGGGGGCGATCTTAAAATCATAGCCCATCTGCGTGCCATTGGCTACATTGACCAGGAACGCCCGTCTTCTATAGTGGCGCCCGTCTATCGTGATATCCCAGTACCAATCGCGGTACAGCCACATATATTTGGTGATGAGCCAGGAATAGACGGCCAGGCCCCGGCGGGTGCTTTTAGCAAATTTCTTACAGATCAGGGCATCATAGCCGACCCCGGCATTACTGGCAAAAAGCCTGCCGTTGGCTGTGCCGATATCGATTTTTTCCGTCAGGTTTCGGTTAATGAGCTGCAGCGCGGCAATCACATTTACCGGTATGCCCAGGGTTCGGGCCAGGCCATTCCCGGAACCCTTGGGTATGATGCCCAGGGCCGTATGGCTGCCATAGAGCCCGCGGATCACATCATTGACAGAACCGTCCCCGCCTATTGCGATGACGGCATATGCCTGGCGTGCAGCGGCGTCCCGCGCTATCTGTTCTCCGTGACCGGCATGCTGTGTCAGGCATACTTCATAGCTGTAGAGCGTATGATCGAGTGTACTGTCTATAGCCTGCTGTACCTTTTTATTGCGCTCTACGCCCGATCGGGGATTGACGACAAAGACCAGGTGTTTTTTCATGAAAGCTGCGCTTTGAGGCTAAGGTCCAGGCTCACGGCATGATGAATAATGGCGCCGGCAGAAATGTAATCCACACCGGCCTGTGCATAAGACACCACTGTAGATTTATTGATTCCGCCCGAAGCTTCCGTCTCATATTGCCTGCCGATCATCTGTACGGCTTTGGCGGCGTCTTCGGGTGTAAAGTTATCCAGCATGATGCGTTGCACCTTGCCCACGCTCAGCACTTCGGCTACATCGGCCAGTGTACGTGTTTCTACTTCTATTTTCAGGTCCAGGCCCTGCTTTGCGAGGTATTCGTTCGTTTTTAGTATGGCAGCGCGGATACCCCCACAAAAATCGATATGGTTGTCTTTGAGCATCACCATATCATACAGGCCCATGCGATGGTTTTCCCCGCCACCGGCCTTTACAGCCTCTTTTTCATAAGCACGGAACAAAGGTGTGGTCTTGCGCGTATCCAGGATCCTGGTGGGAAAATCCTGCAGCAGGGCCACATACTCACTGGTAAGCGTTGCAATGCCACTCATACGCTGCATACAATTCAGCGCCAGGCGTTCGGCCTTCAGGATGGTATGTACCGCGGCAGACACTTCAAATGCCTTTTCCCCGGTACTGATACGGTCCCCGTCTTTTTTCAGCGCAGTGAAGGTACAGGATGGTTCCAGGAACTGGAAGATGGCCTGCGCCAGGTCTAGGCCCGAAAGGATGCCGTTTTCTTTTATTTTAAGTACTGCCTTTCCTTTTGCTTCGGGTGCAATACTGGCCAGCGTGGAATAATCGCCAGGGCCTACATCTTCAGCCAGTGCTGCTTTTATGAAATCATGATGGTTCAAAATACACCGATTTGGGTGCAAAGGTAGC
>JAEUVW010000316.1 GCA_016786525.1 Chitinophagaceae bacterium | reverse complement strand
TTATTTTCCAGGTGTACTTTGGCAGCTTTGCCCAGCTTCGCCATTTTGTTCAGCGTGGCGACACGGACACGGAAAAACTCATCGAGGTTATTGGAAAAGATACCGAGAAAGCGGAGCCTTTCATATACCGGCACCGTAGGGTCTTTTGCTTCCTGCAGTACACGCTCGTTAAAGGAGAGCCAGCTTAAGTCCCGGACAATGGCTTGTTTTACTTTCTTCATACCGCTTGAATAGCTATTAACTGCGAAAGTAAAGCCTGACCTGCTTAATGCTATATTAATTTTTGGTAACCGGCATCAGTAGCGGATCCTGATCGTGGCTTCTTCCTCCTTTTTCAGGAAAGAGACAACGGTGTACTTATCAGACTGGTCTGTGACGGTGATCCGTGCGGAGTTTGGAGCCTCAAGCCCTTCATTCAAAGCTTTGATCTTTACGATGTTCTCGCCTTTTTTCAATTTGAGCATCACTGTTTTCTTGTCCTGCACAATCTCGAATGCCGGCAGTACCACTACTCCGTTTAGGGTAACGGTAAGCGAATCATGATCCACAACGCCGCCGTCCCAGAGTTCCAGCTGTACTTCCGGGTGATTGACCTTAAAGGTTTCTGATTTGAAGCGGGTAAGAATGGCCGCCGCATTGGTATCCTTGCTGCCGTCGCCGGTCATCAGCGCCTTTGCCGCTTCCGGCAGGGGAAAACGCACCGTACCGCTGCCGCACATTTTTTTATCCTTGTCCTGCCCCAGGAAAAAACCTTTAACCAGGTTTTTCTTATCATTCATTTTGAGTATGCCGCCCACGAAACAAAAACCCGACTCTTTGGCTTTCGTGCTGATCAACGCCTGCTCTGCAAACATCATCGACTGTTTGGCTTTGGAAAACTGCACGGATACCGATGTTTTCGTTTCGCTGGGACCGCCGGCATCCAGCACCGTATAGCCTTTCCACTTGCCTTCCAGCTCCCCGACTACTATTTTATACTTGTAGGTGGCAGATTTGGCCAATGTCAATGTTCCGTCAAGGGTGATGGAATCCTGCTGTGCCAGGGCACTGCATGAGATCAAAAAGCACAGGAGTGTGTATACTGTTTTCAAATACTGCTTTTTAAAGTGTACGAATCTTGCCGATCAAGCCGGATGTGGAGTACCCGCTTACAAAAGGAATAATGCTGACCCTGCCGCCCCATTGCTGCACTTCCCCGGCGCCCACAATGGTATCCAGGGTATAGTCGCCTCCTTTTACCAGTACATCGGGCTTCAATTCAGAGATCAGGCGCAGGGGGGTATCCTCATCAAACAGGCAGACACTGTCTACGTGCAACAGGGAAGCCAGCAGCAAGGCGCGATCCATTTCGCCGTTTACAGGGCGGTCCGTGCCTTTCAGGCGCTTCACCGAAGCGTCGGTATTGACCCCCACCACCAGCAGGTCGCCTTCGTCTGCCGCTTTGGCCAGCAGGTCGATATGGCCATGATGCAGGATGTCGAAGCAACCGTTTGTAAAGACGATCTTACGCCCGTTTACTTTCTGACCCTGGCAATGACGCAGCAACTGCGCCGTATCCATTATTTTATGCTGTATCCACTGTAGTTTGCTCATCTCTTACTTTATTATAGACAGGAAGGACCAGGAAAGAGACTACGCCGAAGATGATGATGATCAGCGTTTGTGCGAGCCAGCAGATCCATCCGAATGCCAGCCCGAAGGAGTCTTTGATACCATACAACATGGACAATACGATCTGCAGGGCCTGCGGGTACGCACCCAGCCCGCCCGGTGTAACGATCATACCGATACTGCCGAAGACGAGTACCGACAATGCCGGCCCCCAGCCCAGGGATTCCGTAGCCGGCAGCGCCCAGAAACCGATAAAAACCAACCAGAGGTAACAACCCCAGATCAGTACGGTGTACAGGATAAACTGTCCCCGCTGTTTCATCGCCAGGATAGAGCTGACCCCTTCCGCCAGGCCTTTGATAAAAGCGCCCAGCTTGCCATTTTTATTCTTGCGGTAGAGGTAAAGGAGCAGGCCGATGAACAGGAGCAATCCCCCGATACCGGCCGCAGCGAGCAGGAGCAGGTTTTTCCCTTCCATTTTTCCCGCCAGGTACTGCATATACCGGGTCACCACATCGACCTGCACCAGGAAGGTGATGACCGTAATGATGAGCAGGCAGATCATATCAAATGCCCTTTCTGCAACGATTGTGCCGATGATCTTATCGGCCGGTTTCTTTTCGTAGCGGGCAATGACGGTGCACTTGGCCACTTCACCCATACGGGGCAGCAGCAGGTTCGTCAGGTAACCGATCATGACGGCCCCGGTAGCATTCAGCACAGAAGGGTTGATGTCCAGGGGTTTCAGCATCAGGCGCCAGCGCATCGCCCTGAAGTAATGAGAGGCAAAACCCACTACGAAGATCAGGATGAGCAGCCACCAGCGCTGCGCTATCTGCGACAGGGAGCCTTTCATGTCTTCGATATCCTGGGTGTTCAGCTTATTGTACTGCCAGTAGATGAGTGCAAAACCTAAACCAAAAAAAATGGCATATTGAATCAGCAATAAAAGGTTCTTTCTACTCATCCGGAGAAATAAAGGCAGCTGCCTGGTTTACAGTAAATTATTCGGTTTGGGGAATACAATGGCCGGTTTATGCTGTTTGGCCAGTTCGAAATCCATTTGCGCGTAGGACATAATAATGAGCGTGTCGCCTACGGATACCCGGCGGGCTGCAGGGCCGTTCAGGCAGATCATACCACTACCCCTTGTACCCTTGATGACATAGGTCTCTATACGCTCTCCGTTCTCCATCACCACTACCTGGACCTTCTCATGCTCAATCAGGTTGGCCGCATCCATCAGGTTTTCGTCGATGGTGATGCTGCCGACATAATGAAGGTTTGCTTCCGTTACTTTGGCGTGATGTATTTTCGATTTCAGTATTTCTATCTGCATTGCGCCGCAAAGGTAATCAGGCTAAAGGACATTTAAGCGCCCGGCCCTTCGGGAATTAGTTAATTTTCGTATCTGAACAGGGGGTAAACTTACCGGAGTGTATACGGCAGCAGCTCTTCGATAAAGGCTCGGTTGTTGCTCAGGCGCGGCACTTTATGCTGCCCGCCCAGCTTGTTTTTTTCCTTTAGCCAGGCGGCAAAGCCTCCTTTGGGCATCACATGCACAATGGGCATGCGCAGGGCGATATCTTTGTGGCGCTTGGCTTCATAATCGGAATTCACGGCTTTCAGCGCCTCGTCCATAGCCGCAGTAAAGAAGGCCAGGTCGGCAGGAGGGGTGTCAAACTCGATGATCCATTCGTGTGTACCGTTTTCGGTACCGGTCATAAACACAGGGGCAGCGCTGTAATCGTTTACCGTAGCGCCAGTCTTTTTGCAGGCTTCGGCAATAGCCACATCGGCATTATCGACAATGACCTCTTCTCCGAAGGCATTGAGGAAGAAGGTCGTCCGGCCGCTTACTTTGACGCGGTAGGGGTTCAGGGTTGTAAATTGTATGGTATCGCCGATGATATAGCGCCACAGCCCGGTATTGGTGCTGATGACGATAGCGTAGTTGACGCCGGTTTTTACCTCTTTCAGGGTCAGTGCTTTCGGGTTGGGCTTGGCCAACTCATCCATCGGAATAAATTCATAAAAAATACCGTGGTTCAGAAACAGCAGCATCCCTTCCTGGTCTTCCGAATCCTGCGTGGCGAAAAAGCCTTCAGATGCATTGTACGAATCGATATAATGCATGTTGTCCGAGGGAATAAACTGCCGGAACTGGTCCCGGTAAGGCTTGAAGCTGACGCCGCCATGCAGGTAAAGCTCCAGGTTGGGCCATACTTCCAGGATATTTTTCGCCCCGGTGATCTCCAGGATGCGTTTGAACAACACCAGGGTCCAGGTAGGTACGCCGGTGATGAAGGTCACATTTTCATGGATGGTCTTTTGCGCGATCATCTCGATCTTTGCTTCCCACTCGTCCATCAGGGCTATGGAAAGGTCGGGTGTACGCAGGATCTGGCCCGCCCAGGGCATATTCTGCATCATGACAGCCGACAGGTCGCCGTAAAAAGTATCTTCACTGAGCTGGTTCAGCTGGTGACTGCCACCGATCACCAGGCACTTGCCCGAGGTAATCTGGGAGTCGGGGTTACGGGACAGGTACAATGCTACAGCATCTTTCCCGCCTTTGTAGTGGTTGTCGTCCAGGGCCTCGCGGGACACCGGTATAAATTTGCTTTTGTCTGATTGCGTGCCGCTGCTCTTCGCAAACCAGGTGATCTCGGAGGGCCAGAGGAGATTCTGCTCCCCTTCGAGGATACGCTGTATATACGGCTTCAGGGAATCGTAATTGTTCAGGGGTACTTTGGCCTGGAACTCTGCGATGCTGTTGATGGATTGAAACTCATATTTTTTACCATACTCTGTAAACTGCGCACTGCCAATAAGGTCGTTAAACACACGCTTCTGCGTAT
>JAEUVW010000290.1 GCA_016786525.1 Chitinophagaceae bacterium | reverse complement strand
TCTACGATGCGCTGCGCCTTAGCGGCAAAAGGTTTTCCGTTCAGCGTAGCCCCTCCTACCCCATCGCTGAGGTAGTCCGGCAGGAACATGATCTGACTGTTGCTCATCGGCTGGTCTATTTTGCTGCCCAGCAGGATGTTGATGCCGAAACGCTCCCATACATTACCCGCCAGGTAACGGTTGATGATATCGCGGAAAGACAAAGGCTTGCCCTGCGGCAATACATTCGGGTAGCGGAAAGCATCCCCATGGGTTTGTGTAAAAATGTCCCTGATACGGGTAGCGCAATTGTCGAAAAAGAAATCATACTTATAGGCCCTGTTTTCAGGCAGCAGGTTGATGGCGAGGTATTCCTGTATCTGCTTTTTCTCTGCTGCACCGATATTCAGCACCTGTTCGTTTACCCATCTTCCGTCGGCACCGTAGAAGTCTATAAAGTCAGGGTAATCGTCTTCCGATAAGTAGTACAGCAGTTTGCCCTGCATGAATTTCAGCTCAAAATTTTCATCATACCCGTCAAACGTTCCGTAGTTGTAGACAATGTCCGTTCCCCGGGCACTATCGACGATACGGACGGCCGTATGGCCGAATACACTGTAGATCTCTGCCCCGGTACCGCAGGTCAGCAGGCTCACCTGCAGCCCTTTTGTTGCCGTGCGTGCCGTATCTCCCTGCCCTTTCGCAGACAAAATCACGAAAAACAGGAGCATAAAACAGGAGCTGAAGAACCGTACAGATTTCAAAACAATAGATTTTTTCTGCGTAAAAATATTGCCTTTACCCCATTCTGCAAGGAAAGTTTCTGCCGGGCAAAAAAAAAGCGCCACCCTTTTGCAGGAGTGGCGCTCTATGTTGACGTAATCTGAATTAGTGGGCAACCGTAACAGAAACTGTTCCTTTTTTGCCGCTGTTGTTGTCATGAACCACTACAAAGTAGTTGCCATTCGCAAACTGGTTCAGGTTGATGCTCAGTTTAGCCTGATCTTCTACTTTCGTAGCCAGGACTTTCTGGCCCAGTGCCGTAAATACTTCAATGGTTCCGTTCATCTTCTCTGTACCAAAGTCGAAATTCAGGATACCTGAAGTCGGATTCGGATAGATGCGTACTTCATTCATATTGTAAGGACTGATCGCCAGCAGGGATACATTCAACACATTTGAAGGGGCACCATTACAACCATTGTTCACAATGACAGCATAGTAATTTCCTTCTTTGGTAGGATGGTATGTAGAACCCGTAGCACCAGGGATGATGCCGTCCGGACCATACCATTGGATATCTGTGGTAATGCTGGACACCAGCATGGTACCGATCAGGGAGATAATCGGAGAACCCGGCGTGGCAGAACGTTTCAACACCAGCGGACCCCATACGAGAGAATCGATGGTATTGCAGGACCCTGCCGTCACCTCCATTTTGCAGGTGATGGTGTCATTGTTCAGGAATCCGCTGCTGCCGAATACAGAGCCGTAACCGGCCAGGGCACCGTTAATGTACCAGATCATGGTCGGGCTTCCTCCGGCATCTGTGCCGGTAGCTGTAAACTCAAGCAATGAATCCAGGCAACCCGGGTTAGAACCCCTGGAGATAACAACAGACAAGGTAGGTACGGTACGTGGCGTGCGGATCACCGTGATCCTGTTGGACCAGATTGTATCTCCTGAACCTGGGGTAATGCAGGCATGGTTTGAAATCACACGGCACCATACACTGTCATTGTTTTTCAGGTATTGATCGGTATAGAAACTATTGGTTGCTCCCGTTACTTCGGCATTGTTGACATACCATTGGTATTTCGGAGCCGGGCCACCATTTACCGGAGTAGCGGTAAAGGTGAGGTAAGAGCTGTCGCAGGACGGTATCGTACCGGAAGTCACTGCAATGGAAGCTGAAGCCGCCACCGTCCCGAAGGCAATCGTGATCGTATCGGAATTGACAGGCGTAGTCGTACAAGCTGAATTAGGCGTAACATAGCACCATACCTGGTCGCCGGCTGCAAGGCTGCTGCTTGCAAATGTATCGGCAGCTCCCATTGTTGTTCCGTTCACTTTCCACTCATAAATCGGGGAAGGTCCGCCGCCGGTTACATTGGCTTTGAATACGAGGGTCTGGCCGGCACAACCGGGATTGGATCCGGATTTCAGTACGTTTTTAACAATTGCAGAAGTAGTGGTGGATATATTCACTACGATGGGCAATGAGATCGCGCTGTCGTCTCCGCAAGGTGTGGTGTAGTAGGTCCTTGCAGTTACAATATCACCATCAGAAAGGGTAGCAGAAGAAAAAGTATTGGTGGTAGAGCCTTGCATCACACCGTTTACAAACCAGCGGTACGCCGGGGTACCTTTTTCAGGGGTAGCGGTAAAGGTCAGCAGGTCGCCGGCACAGCTCGGATTGGTACCACCGGTCAGGGCCATAGCCACGGTATCCTTGTCGGAATCCTGGATAAAGATACCATAGTCTTCAGCCTGTGCATTATTGGAGTAGGTACCGCAGGCCATATCGGTAATAGAGGCGCTGGTCAGGGCCGCTACCACGCGCATACGGATCCAGGTACAGGTTGTGGCTGTTGAAGGGATCGCAATACTGCCGGAGTGCGATACTTCTCCGCCGGAAGTGGATGAATGGCTGAATACCTCTTCGCCCGCATCGGAGAAATCTCCATCAGCGTTGAGGTCGATAAATACTTTTACTTTCTGGGCCGATCCGGCTGTAACAACGTTGATAGGGTAAGTACTGCCCTTAGCCAGTACGGCCTGCTGGGTATACGCGTGGTCTATATACGCTTTGCCTTCTAGGCTCACATCGCCCGTGTACACCTGCATGCCGTTGAACTCCACGACATACGGTCCTGCACTGGTTGTTGTACCGCTGAACGTTGGAACGCAGGCGTTCGTTACGATGCCGGAAGGTTCTACCAGGCCCATAGAAGATTTGAATGCCGCATGCTGGTTATCCAGGGTGAACAATACCCTTGCGCGCTGTCCGGCCGTAAAACGGTCCGGGCCCCATACACTGCCCGGGTAAGAATAATCACAGTTGGTGTAGTCCATCACATTGTAGATAACACCATTGTAAGAAAGACCACTCGGGCTGCTGCAGGGGTTCGCATCGGAAGGCGGACACCAGCCGGGCCAGTGATTCGATCCGTAATGCGGTTCCGTATCGCACACCATATCCCCGTCTGTAGTACAATCTGCATTTAAAGGGCAGGTAGCCGTTCCGCCATCGCCTTCAAAAGTATGCAGCAGGCTGAATGCATGGCCGAATTCGTGTGCAATGGTCGTGCTGCCGGACCTTACCTGGGAGGCCACAACGACCATTCCATCTACCGTGGGGAAATAAGGCAGGTAGGCATAGCCGGCGATTCCACCGGAAGAATACAGGTCGTTTCCGTCGATCTTATTAACGATATACACGTTGTAATAATCTGAAGGATTCCAACGGCTCAAGGCCATTACCTCAGCAGTCGTTACCCCCGTGCTCGCAGAGCGTTTTACGCCGTTGGCGTTGTACAGGGGATAGCTTGCTGTACCATCAATACGGATGATACCATTCGTCGCTAAGCCGGCAGGGGTTCTTTTAGCCAGCACAAACTTCAACGGTATGCGCGTACCGCCGCCGGAAGCGCCGGTAGTGGTATCCGGGAAAGGAAATTCAGCAGCATAGTTCTTATTCATGTATTCGATCATCTGCGCAATCCGCAGGCTGTCCACATTATACTTTGCAGAAGAGCTTACGGCTTCACCGGTGTGGATCACATGCATCACCATAGGAATTTCATAGACGTATCCTTTGGACGTATGCGTAAGCAAGGCCCTGGACATCATTTTCGCATATTTTACCCAACCGTTCTGCATAGAGCGTACTGCCTTTTCGTAGTTACGATCCGTCCGCATCATCTCTTTGTGCAAGTCGTCAAACCCGCAGGGGTTAACGCTTTGTGCAAAACTCACCATACCCGCCAGGAGTAAAGCGAAAGAAAAAAGAGTTAACTTTTTCATCATATCTGTTTGTTTAAAAAATTTTATGGTGTTAAGACGATGGTAAAAATAAGACATCCAAGGGACATTTTTACTTTTTTTTAAGCAAAAACAACCCTGCAGGCTAAACTTATTATAAAAATTACTTATCTGCCGTATACAGGCTGGAGATACCGAAGGTGAGCGGGGTGGCTTTGGCATTTTTGAACCCGCATTGTTCCAGGATGGCGCAAAAATCGCGGCCTTCCGGAAATGCCATCACAGAATCAGGCAGATAGGTATAGGCCGTAGCATGCTTCGACACCATTTTGCCCAGCAAAGGCAATATGTATTTAAAATAAAAAGCGAATAGCTGCTTTACCGGGAAAGTCCTGGGTTTCGAAAATTCCAGGATGGCCAGTTTGCCCCCCGGCCGCATCACCCTGTTCATTTCTGCCAAGCCTTTATGCAGGTCCTGGAAATTGCGGGTACCGTAGGCGCAGAGCACCGCGTCAAAATGGTGGTCTGCATAAGGGAGGTTTTCGCTGTCGGCCACTGTCATGCCGATGCGGTCCGACAGGGAGCGTTCGGCAATCTTTACTTTGCCCACCTCCAGCATCTGGGCGGCGATATCGATTCCGGTAATGCGGGCCTCCGGCAGTTCCGCTGCTGCAGCAATAGCCAGGTCGCCCGTACCGGTAGCCACATCAAGGATCTGCCGGGGAGCGATACCTTTAATGCTCCTGATGGCCTTCCTGCGCCAGCCTTTATCAATACCCAGCGACAGCACATGGTTCAGAAAGTCATACTTCCCCGCTATATTATCGAACATTTGAGCGACTTGCTCTTTCTTGCTTAATTTTGACGACGCGTCGGGTACGATGGAATTATGTTTCATAAAAAACCGTGTGGTAAGGCTGCACGAGCCGCGCAAAAATACAGCACAAAGACCTATGGAAATAAATTCAGCCAAATATTTGATCAGCAATGTAGATGTAAAAGCATGCCCCAAACCGGATAAGCCGGAGTTTGCCTTTATCGGGCGCTCCAACGTGGGCAAATCTTCCCTGATCAACATGCTGACCAATAACGGAAAGCTCGCCAAAACCTCCGGCAGCCCGGGCAAAACCCAGCATATCAACCACTTTCTCATCAACCACGACTGGTACCTCGTTGACCTGCCGGGCTACGGCTACGCCAAGGTGTCCCGCAACCAGCGCAAGGAGTTTGGCAAAATGATCTCCGCTTACCTGCAGGAAAGAGAAAACCTGATGTGCGTATTCGTGCTGATCGACAGCCGGCTCAAACCCCAGGAGATAGACCTGGACTTCCTGCGCCAGCTGGGCGAATGGGGTATACCCTTCAATGTCGTCTTCACCAAAGCAGACAAAAACACGCAGTCGGAAACAGCGAAGAACGCCAAAAATTTTATCCACAAGATGAAGGAGGAATGGGAGTATATCCCCCGCAGCTTTATTACCAGTTCGGTCAAATACCTGGGGCGGAAAGACATGCTCCACTATATCGGCGAGCTTATTGATCAATACTACAACGGCGACGACGAAGGAGCATAGACTATTGTAAACAAATTCAGAACTTAAAAAAGAAGAACATTGCGCAGCAAATTTTTACCGAAACTATCCTTAAGTGAACTGGTCAAACTGCAGGAAGAAAACCAGACCGAAGCCATCTTCGAGCAGCTGGTACTACCCCTGCACGAAGAATTGTACAAACAGCAGGATTTTTCTTTTATCGAAACCCTGTCGCCCGGCCAGGAGCTGCTGCTGCGTTACGACTATGTACGTATGCAGGTGCTGCAGGGCGGCTTTATCCAGCTCATCCAGAATGGCTACATCAATCTACTGCTGGCTATGCCCGACATGCTGAAGCAGGTCGGAGCGCCCGATATGGCCCAGTTGCTGGATGATGTGCTGCGGGTCTATACGCTCAACAAGGATGAACTGAGCAAAGAAACTTCGGTGGAAGAGTTTGCCAAACTGTACCAGGAGTTTACCGAATTCGAAGACCTGGACGCACGCTTTGCAGCAGCCCACCCTGCTGCCGAAAAAGCCATTGTGGCTTATGCCCTGCGCTTCCCGGACGAATTTATAGAGTTGTAGGCCTCCGGTAAAAGCGCGTGAATTTCATAGGGAGTTTTTACCCGTGTTTCCGGTCCAATCTTTAAAACAGTATCTTTATTCATCTAAACAATCATTTCTTCAATGCAAAAATGGAAACTACCTGCTATGGCTTTGCTGAGTGCCTCGAGCCTGTTGACCGCCTGCGGCAACAGCCAAAACAAAACAGTGCAGACTACAGATAGCACACAAAAAACCGAAACCGATTTTAAAGTAATGGCAGAGTCCTTCGCAGACCTGCAGTTGCTGCGTTACAGGGTTCCCGGATGGGAAGAGCTGTCGCTGAAGCAGAAAACGCTGGCCTATTACCTGTACGAAGCCGCATTGTCCGGCCGCGACCTGTACTACGACCAGGCCAACAAACACGGCCTCACGCTGCGCAAAACCATTGAAGCCATTTACAGCACCTACAAAGGAGATAAAAACAGCGAAGACTGGAAAAAGTTTGAAGTGTATGCAGGCCGCGTATGGTTCAGCACCGGCAACCACCACCACTACTCCAAAGACAAATTCATTCCCGATTGCAGCTTCGAATACTTCAGTGAACTGGTCAAAAACAGCGACCAGGGCGCCCTGCCTTTAGCGCAGGGAGAAACGGCAGACGCCTTCCTGGAGCGCATGAAGCCCGTCATTTTCGATATGAAATTCCAGCCTAAAATGGTGGACCTGCGTGCCGGTATCGACAACGTAGCCAGTTCTTCCGTAAACTTCTACGAGGGCGTGACCCAGAAAGAAGTGGAAGCCTTCTATAACGATCCTGCCCGCTTCCCGCACAGCGATGCAGAACCGGAATGGGGCCTGAACAGCAAAGTGCTGAAAGAAAACGGACAGGTAACGGAGAAAGTATGGAAAGTAGGCGGCATGTATTCGCCCGCTTTGGAAAAAGTGGTGTACTGGCTGGACAAAGCAACCGGCGTAGCCGAAAACGATCAGCAGAAAAAAGCCCTGCAATTGTTGTCTGAATACTACAAAACGGGCGACCTGCACAAATGGGATGAATACAATATTGCCTGGGTAAACGACACGGCAAGCCGCATCGATATCAGCCACGGCTTCATTGAAGTGTACAATGACCCTATCGGCAAAAAAGGAAGCTTCGAGTCGGTGCTCTCGCTGAAAGATATGAACACCACCAAGACCATTGCGACCATCGCCAAAGAAGCACAATGGTTCGAGGACAATTCCCCGCTGATGCCCGAGCATAAGAAGAAAACCGTAAAAGGCATTACTGCAAAAGCCATCACCGTGATCGTGGAATCCGGTGACGCAGCACCCAGTACACCCATCGGCATCAACCTGCCCAATTCAGACTGGTTAAGGAAAGAGCACGGGTCCAAATCCGTATCCCTGAGCAATATCGTGCACGCGTATAATGAAAGCAGCGCCGGCAGCGGCATGCTGGATGAATTTGTGAACGATCCGGCCAAACTGGCCAGGATGAAAGAATTCGGCAACCTGGGCAGCGACCTGCATACCGATATGCACGAGTGCATCGGTCATGCTTCCGGGCAGATCAATCCCGGGGTAGGCACACCGGATAAAACACTGAAGAACTACGCCAGCTGCCTCGAAGAAGCCCGTGCAGACCTGGTAGCCCTGTATTACATCATGGACCAGAAACTGGTAGACATCGGTGTGATGCCCTCCCTAGAAGTCGGCAAAGCAGAGTACGACAGCTATATGATGAACGGCCTGATGACACAGCTTACCCGCCTGAAACTGGGCGACAAGATCGAAGAGGCGCACATGCGCAACCGTGCACTGAATGCGTATTGGGTATATGAAAAAGGCCGCAAAGACAACGTTGTCGAGTTTGTGAAAAAAGACGGCAAAACCTATGTGCAGATCAACGACTACGATAAAATGCGCGTGCTGTTCGGTGAACTCCTGCGCGAGATCCAGCGTATCAAGTCTGAAGGCGATTTCAAAGCCGGCAAAAACCTGGTGGAAACCTACGGCGTGAACGTCAACCAGGCCCTGCACAAAGAAGTGCTGGAACGCTTTACCAAACTGAACATCAAACCGTACAAAGGCTTTATACAGCCAAGGCTGGTGCCGGTAATGAAAGGTGAACAGATCACCGATGTGACGATCGAATACCCCGATTCATTCTATGGCCAGATGATGGAATACGCGAAGAAATATGCTTTTCTTCCTGCGATGAATTAGACATCAGCTTATCGTGCAAAAAGACGCCCGGAAAAGATCCGGGCGTTTTTTTTTGCACCATGCAGGTGCTTCCGGGTATAGCGATGCTGATTGACAGTGCTATCATTAGCGCATGCCTGGGCTTATTACCAAGTACCAGTACTGGCTATACCCAGGCTATCCCAGAGCTGCTATGCAGTGATCATAGACACGCTGCACTGGACAAAGATAGAAGGCAGCTTTGTGGCTAAGGGCACAGGGAAGTATATTACAATTGGCAATTTTTTTCCCAACGATTCGGTGACCACCATAGCGACGGATTACAGGAAGTTTCTGCCTCAGTACTCCTACTACCTGATCGATGACGTGTCTGTCATTCCGATCGATTTAAATGCCGATGCCGGTAAAGACAGCCATGCAGAGCCGGGCAAGCCGGTGCCCATAGGGCGGGTCAATGATACTACGGTTATGGGATTGGATTGTAAATGGTACTACAAGGGTGCGCTGATTGACAGCGGTGCGGTCATCAGCGTGAAAGGCTCGGCTGTCGTTGGTAGTGTAGATACTTATGTGGTGGTGCAGACGGTTTGCGGATTGGTGAAGACCGATACGGTAACAGTAAAGACGGTGCCTGCGGGTATGAAGAAGTGGAATGCAAATCAAAGCTTCACCGTGTACCCCAATCCATCAAACGGAGCGTTTACCATCACCCAGGCAGGTGTCATCCCGCAGGGATCTGTACGCGCTGCTGTGTATGATCTGCTGGGTCGTATTGTCCATCAGTAAGCCCTTGATTTTACAAACGGTACTGCAATCCTGAATATAAAAGCGGCACCGGGAGTATACATTGTCGAACTGACAGACACAGAAGGAAACGCAACTCACCAGCGAGTCGTCATCGAATAAAGAGTTAGTGAATAGTCAGCGGCACCTCGTGTCCTGGGCTGAACGCAAAAGGCTATGCAAAGAGACAACGTGGTATACCCCCGGCTGCGGAGGCTCGCCACATGGTTGGGTAAAATCAGCAAGGGGCTATCCCGCAGCCTACAAACTATCCCTCAGTTGCTGCAGCCATTCCAAAACCAACTCTTTCTCTTCTTTGGAAAAAACAGCATCACGGTGCAGCAAGGTGTAAGTACTAAGCGGCATGGCCCCCTCATCGATCTGGCTGATGATCGATTTCAGCTTGGTACGTTTCCGCCTTACTGAATAGTCCTTCCATACACTGAAGTCCAGTTCAGCTTTTCCAAGGCTTACATGGCGTTCCAGCAGCCAGGCTACGGGTTGTATATTATTGTACCAGGAGTACCGTGTATTGTTGCTGTGGCAATCATAGCAGGCTACCCGTAATTTATTCTGTATCGCATCCGGCACCTGGTATACATTCATAAAATCAGAAGAAGACATGCCGCTGCTCTTGTTGCGCTGTACCGGGACAAATTGCATGCCCCCCAAAATTACCACCGCAATACAGGCGATAATGCACCGTTTTTTCCTTTTGGTCCTGAATCTCATTTTTCGGTTTTTTACAGGGCGTCCATATCTCCGTGACCGGCCATCGGGTCGGCACCGGTCTTGAAAATAAATTCACTGTACAGCAGGTAGCTACCCGACACCACAACAATATCCCCTTCATTCAGGCCAGAAACAATTTCTATCCTGTCGCCGTTTTCCAGCCCGGTTTTTACCATTTTGCTTTTAAATGTTTTTTCAG
>JAEUVW010000250.1 GCA_016786525.1 Chitinophagaceae bacterium | reverse complement strand
TTACTTTCTCATCCGCCAGGTACTCGTCAAAAGACATTTCGCGGTCGATGAGGCCGTTTGGTGTGATCTCCAGGATGCGGTCCGCTACCGTTTGGGCCAGCTCATGGTCACGCGTGGTAAACAGGATGGTGCCTTTAAAGTCCTTCATGCCGTTGTTCAGCGCGGTAATGCTTTCCAGGTCCAGGTGGTTCGTCGGTTCGTCCAGGCACAGTACATTGCCCTTCAGCATCATCATGCGGCTGAGCATACAGCGCATTTTCTCACCCCCGCTCAATACACTGCATTTTTTCAGCGTCTCTTCGCCGCTGAACAGCATACGGCCCAGGAAGCCGCGGATAAAGGTTTCGTCTTTTTCTTCGGAAAACTGGCGCAGCCAGTCGATGAGGTTCTCATCTTTGCCTTCAAAAAATTCAGAGTTGTCATTCGGCAGGTAAGTCGGCGTTACTGTTACGCCCCATTTGAAGGTGCCGGTAAAATCGGTGTCCTCGCCCATCAGTATTTTGTAGAATGCCGTAGTAGCCAGGCTGTTGTCCGATACGACAGCGATCTTTTGTCCGCGTTTCAGGTCGAACTTCAGGTTTTTGAACAGCCATTCGCCGTTCACCTGTTTGCCCAGGCCGTCCACTTCCAGGATCTGGTCTCCTGCTTCACGTACCTGGTTGTTGAACAGGATGGCCGGGTATTTACGGTTCGACGGCTTCATTTCGTCGAGCTTGATCTTATCCAGGGCCTTTTTACGGCTGGTAGCCTGCTTCGATTTGGAGGCATTGGCCGAGAATCGGGCGATAAATTCTTTCAGTTCGGCGATCTTGTCTTCCGCTTTTTTGTTCTGGTCGCTGCGTTGTTTCAGCAGGAGCTGGCTGCTCTCGTACCAGAAGGTATAGTTACCGGTAAAGATGCTGATCTTGCCGAAGTCGATATCGGCCACGTGCGTGCAGACCGTATCCAGAAAGTGACGGTCATGCGATACCACCAGTACGATCTTGTCGTAATCGGCCAGGAAGTTTTCCAGCCAGGCAATCGTTTGCAGGTCCAGGTCATTCGTCGGCTCATCCAGCAGCAGGATATCCGGGTTACCGAACAGGGCCTGTGCCAGCAGCACACGTACCTTCTGGTTACCGTCCAGTTCTTTCACCAGTTTGTAGTGCAGGTCTTCTTTGATACCCAGGTTGCTCAAAAGGGTAGCGGCGTCGCTTTCGGCATTCCAGCCGTCCATTTCCGCGAAAAGCCCTTCCAGTTCACCGGCTTTGATGCCGTCTTCTTCGGTAAAGTCTTCCTTGGCATAAAGTGCGTCTTTGGCCGTCATGATCTCGAACAGCTTGCCATTGCCGCGCATCACCGTTTCCAGTACGGTGATCTCGTCATATTCATAGTGGTTTTGTTTCAGCACGCTCATGCGCATATCTTTCGATATCTCCACGCGGCCGGTGGTCGGGTCTATCTCGCCCGACAGGATCTTCATAAAAGTGGATTTTCCCGCACCATTGGCGCCGATAACGCCATAGCAGTTGCCCTCCGTGAATTTGATGTTCACATCTTCAAACAACACACGCTTACCATAGCGCAGGGATAGATTTTGTACTGAAATCATTATAGATTGATCTTAATTATTGACTATTGAAAGGGGGAACGTAAGCTTCATCCGGTGCCGGGCACAGGGCCTGCTTACGGGGCGCAAAGATAATGATAAAGCCTGTTATTTCCGCTGCAATCTGTACAGGCTGCCGTTTTCCCCGCCGGTGATCAGGCTGCCGTCCGGGCAAAGGCTGATAAAGCGCAGGTTGTCGCGGGTAAAGCGGTCAAATTCAGACCAGTGCCGGCCGCCGTCGTCAGTATAGATGACCAATCCTTTTTCGCCCGCGGCATAGCCCCGCAGCTCATCGATAAAGAGCAGGTCCCAGAGCTGGTAGTCCGGCAAAGTAATATCCCCGCCATTGCGCAGGCGTTGCCAGCTTTGCCCCCCGTCTGTTGTTTTGAGGATGCTGCCGCTCAGGCCGCAAACGAAGATCCTGTTGCTGTCCAGCGCGGCAATGCTGGTAAAGTTATCGCCTGTAGCGGGCAAACGCGTCCAGGATTGTCCCCCGTCGCCTGTTTTCATCACCAGGCCGCTGCCGGCCACAATGCCGGTACGCCCACTGAACATCTGTACATCGTGCAGGGCATTTTTAAACACCTGGAAAGACCGGAACTGCAAATCCCTGTCAAACAGGATCACCAGGCCGGAATCCGTTTTGATGTTGGCCACGGCCACACCCCGGTCCGGGGTGCCGAAAGACAGGGCCGGGGTAAACTCGTAAGGCCCGGCCACGCGGTTGTAGTTGTAGGTTGCCATTCCGTCCTGGGTAGCCGCAATGGTAAGCCCCAGGCCGCAGAGGTATACAGTATTGTCCGGCGCTACGCAAGACCCGAAAAAGCCCTTGCTGTCTTCAGGCATCTGAACGCTGCTCCAGCTGGTACCCTTATCGTGCGAGACCAGCACCTGCGCCCGCTCAAAGCGCGTGCCCCCGCCGATGATACCGGTTCCGTCTGCTGAAAAGATAGCCGTGTTTAGTTGTATATTGCCCTGAACCGGTATTTTCTCCACCGTTTTCCAATGCAGCACATCCTTGCGGCAGGAGGCACTAAACAGGGAGAAAAGAGAAAATAAACAGTATAGGTACTTTTTCATGAAGGCACTCAAAAATAAGGTCATTTTTACTAAACCTGTAAGGTTTCCTGTTTGGGTTGATACCACCACAATCCACCCCCTGTTGCCTTTGCTGATGATATTGTTTTTCCCCGCCCCTCCCGGGAGGGGAAAGAACATTGTACAGCGCTTGTTTCAACTTTAAACTGGTAAGGTTTCAAAAACCTTATAGGTTTGAAAAAGCCACCCGTTAAGGATGGCTTTTGACATAGGATTTCTTTTTGGGTTGATACCAGCACAACCCACCCCCTGTTGCCTTTGCTGACGATATTGTTTTTCCGCCCCTCCCGGGAGGGGAAAGCGCATTATATAGCGCTTGTTTCAACCTTAAACCTATAAGGTTTCAAAAACCTTATAGGTTTGAAAAAAGCCACCCGTTAAGGATGGCTTTCAATAGGGTACAAAAAGAATACTTATTGTTTGATGAAGATGCCGTTCAGCGCAGATTGTGTGCCCAGGCATTTCAGCGTGTATACGCCGCTGGCTAACGCAGCGATATCAACACTCAGCTGTCCGTCGGTAAAGGGTATTTGCTGCTGGTACAGCACGCGGCCCAGGTTGTCGTAAATGAATACCTGCTGCATACCGCTGTATCCGGCTGGCGCATCAATCGTGATCCTGCTGTTGGCCGGGTTAGGATGAATGTTCACTTTTTGGTTCAGCAGGGATTCGTTGATGCCCGAAGGTTTTGGAGGAATGGCCGCAGGGATCTGGTACCCCAGGGTGCCGCCATAGAGACCGCTGTCCGCCACGATTTCGGCATACCTGTAGGTGCCGGTACTGCCGGAAAACCAGTCTTTGGCAGAGGCTGCCGTCTTGCTGTTGCCCAGTCTTCTCATATCGGCTGCTGTTGCCGTAGGCAGGGAAGTGACAGGCGTGTAGTTCGCATATTTCAGGAAAACGAGGTTCGTATCCCGCACCACTTTGGGCAGCAGTACTTTGCTGATGTCCTTTACGTCCTGGTTCAGGTAAGGGTAGCGTACCGTCACCGCCGTTGTGGGTTGTTTGCCGGAAGGCAGCTGGATGGTCCATTTCCTGTTGATCTCGTACCAACCGGTATCGGCATAGCCTATTGTACCCAGTTTCGGCACCGTGTCCCTGGCATAAAAACCATTGGTCGTCATCCTGATCAGGAAGGTCGGGTTGGCGGTATTGCCGATATCCAGGGCGCCTTTCTTTACAGACAGCAGCATAATGTCGTCGCTCAGGTCTGAAGTATTGTTGTCGAAGAAATAATGTGTCCACAGGCCATCGTTACATTCGGCATTGGCCACAATCGTTTTGCTGGCCAGGCGCAGTGTACTGTCGGACAAGCCGGAACGCAGGCAGGGGGCGCCTACGATTTTGCTGTTCAGCAAGGCTTTGGGCAAAGGGCCGAAGCCATTGGCAAAATTGATCCCTACGCCGGGTGCGAGATGGCAATAACTCATGATGGTACCGCCGCTGGCCGGTACGGGTGCCACGGTGGTACAGCCGCCTTCAGGATCTACACAGCCGTCGATCGGGCCGCCGGGCCAGCTACAGCTTTGCGTATGGGGGGAGCCGATATTGTGCCCCAGTTCGTGAGCCGTGACCTGCACATCCCAGGAGTAGGTGGGCAGGCTGGGTATGGTGGCACTCACATATACGTTGCCCATACTGTAGGGGCCGTAATAGCTGGAGCTTCCGCCTCCAAGGGTGATGGGAGAAGCCGGCTGGCACATCACATCCAGCCAGGCCAGGCCGCCCAGTGGGGGATAGCCGCCGGAATAATAGCCTGTCATCATATGTGCGATATCGCCATTGTAGGTATAGCCCTGCACCAGGTTGCCGAAACGCATGAGCACTTCGTCGGAGCCGGAATAAACATAGCCTTCGCTTACCGTTGCTACGATCGTTTCCGAAAGATTCAGGAACAGGCGGTCGTTGGCATACAGGGCAGAAACGACGTTGAACAGGGTGTTCATGTACTGCACCGATTTCACCACACTGCTGGTACAACGCTGGTACAGCAGGTAGTCGGCAAATACGGAAATGCGCACCGTCTTGCAATTGGTTTCATAAATGCCT
>JAEUVW010000236.1 GCA_016786525.1 Chitinophagaceae bacterium | reverse complement strand
AGAATGAACTTACATTTGCACATCTTTTATTGATTACAACACAATGATCCAGATTACTTTTCCCGACGGCGCAGTGCGCGAATATGAAGCGGGCGTATCATCGCTCGATATCGCAAAATCCATCAGCGAAGGCCTGGCACGTAAAGTGCTGGCTGCAGAGGTAGACGGTACGGTGATGGACGCCAGCCGCCCGATACAGAACAATGCGTCCATAAAATTCCTGACCTGGGACGACAAAGGCGGGAAATCGACCTTCTGGCACTCTTCTGCGCACTTGCTTGCGGAAGCGATAGAAGCCATTTTCCCGGGTACCAAATTTGGTATCGGCCCAGCTATTGATACCGGTTTTTACTATGACCTGGACCTGGGCGGCGCTTCTATCAGTGAAGAGGATCTGCTGAAGATCGAGAAAAAAATGAAAGAGCTGGCCGGGCAGAAAAACGAATACATCCGCAAGGAGGTAGGCAAGGAAGAGGCCATCCGCTATTTTACCGAGAAACAGGACCCCTACAAAGTAGAACTGCTGCAGGACCTGGAAGACGGTACCATCAGCTTTTACAGCCAGGGCGCCTTTACCGACCTCTGCCGTGGGCCACACATTCCCAATACCGGTTTTATCAAAGCCGTAAAGCTGACCAATATCGCCGGCGCTTACTGGCGCGGGAATGAAAAAAATAAAATGCTGACCCGCGTGTACGGTGTTACTTACCCTTCTCAGAAAGAGCTGGATGAATACCTGGCCCTGCTGGAAGAAGCCAAAAAACGCGACCACCGGAAACTCGGTAAAGAACTGGAACTCTTTACTTTCTCCGAAAAGGTGGGAGCAGGCCTGCCTATGTGGCTGCCCAAAGGGGCCATGCTGCGCCAGCGCCTGCAGGATTTCCTGCAAAGGGCACAGGTGGAAAGCGGTTACCTGCCGGTGATCACCCCGCATATCGGCAACATCAACCTGTACAAAACTTCAGGCCACTATGAAAAATACGGCGCTGACAGCTTCCAGTCTATCAAGACACCGCACGAAGGAGAAGAGTTTTTCCTGAAGCCGATGAACTGCCCGCACCACTGCGAGATCTATAAATCGGCACCGCGCAGTTACAAAGACCTGCCGCTGCGCCTCGCAGAGTTTGGTACCGTATACCGCTATGAGCAAAGCGGGGAGCTGCATGGCTTAACCCGCGTACGCGGCTTTACCCAGGATGATGCGCATTTGTTCTGCCGCCCGGAGCAGGTACTGGAAGAATTCAAGAAAGTAATTGACCTGGTCATGTATGTGTTTACCTCGCTCGATTTTGAAAACTTTACCGCCCAGATCTCCCTGCGCGATAAGGAGAACCGCGATAAATACATCGGCTCGGAAGAAAACTGGACGATTGCCGAACAATCCATCATTGAGGCGGCCGCCGAGAAAGGTCTGAATACCGTGATTGAATACGGCGAAGCTGCTTTCTATGGCCCCAAGCTGGACTTTATGGTCAAAGATGCCCTGGGCAGAAGCTGGCAGCTGGGCACCATACAGGTAGACTACAACCTGCCGGAGCGTTTTGAGCTGGAATATGTAGATTCGGACAATTCACGCAAACGCCCTGTGATGATCCACCGTGCGCCGTTTGGTTCCCTGGAGCGTTTTACCGCAGTATTGCTGGAGCACTGCGCCGGCAATTTCCCGGTATGGCTGGCACCGGAGCAGGTGAAAGTATTGCCGATCAGTGACAAATTCAGCCCATATGCGCATGAAGTGGCCGCCTTGCTGAAAGCTGCGGATATCAGGGCCTCTGTAGACGACCGAAATGAAAAGATCGGTAAAAAGATACGCGATACAGAACTGATGAAGGTGCCTTATATGCTGGTCGTCGGCGAGCAGGAGATGAACAATGGCCAGGTAGCGGTACGCAAACACGGCGAAGGCGATAAAGGCGTGATGCCCAACAGCGAATTTGTCGCTTTCCTCAGCGATCTGGTCAAAACGCAAATGTCGGGAACAAAAAAATAACAAAATATAATCTGTATTCCGATATTAAAATACATTATTTTTGACTTTCAGATTTTTTACTAAAAATAGTTAATGCAAAAAAGACCAAAACCAAGAGTACCCTTTAAACCGCGGATTCCGCAAAACGAACACCGCCTCAACAATGAAATTACCGCGCAGGAAGTGCGCCTGATCCGCGAAGGTGCGGAGCCGTTGGTCTGTCCCCTGAACGAGGCTCTGCGCATGGCAGAAGAGCAGGGCGTGGACCTTGTAGAAATATCGCCGAATGCCGTACCCCCGGTATGCCGCATCATCGACTACAAGAAGTTCCTGTACGAGAAAAAGAAAAAAGACAAAGAACAAAAAGCAAAGGCCAAGCAGTCGGAGATCAAAGAGATCCGGTTTACGCCCAATACGGACGATCACGACTTTGATTTTAAATCCAAGCATGCAGAAAAATTCCTGCAGGAAGGAGATAAAGTAAAGTGCTACGTGCAGTTCAAAGGCCGTGCCATCATGTTCCAGGAACGAGGAGAGCTGTTGCTGCTCAAATTCGCTGAACGTTTGGCGGAAGTCGGTTCCCTGGAAAGCATGCCGAAAATGGAAGGCCGCAGGATGATCGCGATCTTTACGCCTAAAAAGAAAAAATAAGTATTCTATCTAAAGGAAAGTAAGAGGACAACCGGATTCGGTTGTCCTTATTTTGTTTGGAACAAAATGCTGTGTTGCATAGAAATATAGCCGCTTTACCCTTAAAGTATAAATAGCAAAGGAGAAATACAGGTAAAATTCCATGATTTTTAGAATAAAATCTTAATAGATTAAACTTTGGCAATACATTCGATTATTCTTCATCAGATAATCAGTCAGTATGACCAGGATACCAACCAGGAGTAGAAAATTCAGGAATTTTTATTTGCTGCTCATTGCATGCAGCCTGTTTGCAGGTAAAGCCTATGCACAGACCAGTATTATAACTGCCTCCAACACTATAGTGCAGCAACTGAATGCGGAGCAGGCAGCACGGTATAATAAAGTACTGGCCCAGCAAATGCACCGCAACTACCAGTTGGTGCATATCGAACCATTGGCCACCGCACAAAGCAATGGTAGAATTGCTGTTTCTTTCACCCATGCTCCCTGCCCTGCTACTTATTTCAAAGCGTTGACTGTGGAGTATAATGACGACGACAGCAATTACTATTGGTACGGAGACCTGCAGTACACAGACTCTTCTTCCGATTGCGACCTGGGCAATATCATGCTCCGGGTAAAGGACGGGGAACATTTCGGGCAGCTCAGTATACAAAACCGCGTATTCGAGCTGCTGGAACTGACGGGCGGGGTACAAGTGCTGGCAGAGATCGATACGGCTGTAGTGGCCAGCGGCAGTTGCGGCCTGGCCAGGGCCACAGAGAGCACCGCCACGACCGCTTCGGGTTCCGGTACCTTTTGTAAGGTAAGGGTGCTGGTGCTGTACACGTCCGCTGCCAAAGCCTCGGAAGCCAGCATCAGCAACCGCATAGACCTGGCGATGGACCAGACCAGCCAGGCCCTGCTCAACAGCAATGTATTGCCGGTAAACCTAGCCCTGGAACTGGCCGGGAAGCAGGAAGTGGAGTATGTGGAAGGTTCTTATGAGATATCTGCAAGCACAGTGGTTGCTGACCTTAATGAAATGGTATCAGGCGCTTTGCGTGCGCAGGTGGACTATTACCGCAGCCTGTACCAGGCCGACCTGGTGCTGCTGCTGGTAAAGGCCAGTGCTGATCGTGTAAACGGTGTTGCGGCGAAGCTGCAAGACCCGGATTATCCCTTTGCCGTGGTGCAGTCTGCGATCGCTACCGGGGTCAGTTATACTTTTTCGCACGAGCTGGGACACCTGCTGGGCGCGGATCATGAAGAGGATGAGGGCGAAAGCAGCAGCCCCAGCACCAACTACAACATTGCACATGCGCACATCCTGCACTTTACGACCACGCGTGGTTTCTGGCCTTTCCGGAAGAGCTATGACAACAGCCAGAAAACCCTGGTCTATGGCGGATCGGGCGGCGACCCTTCGGTGATCCTCAACTACTCCAACCCAAATGTGTACCACAGCAGCGGGGCAGCGACCGGTAAGTTCAGCAGCACCCTGGGCGCCCGCAATGCCGCCCAGCAATTTATGAATGTGGCCTGCACAGTAGCCGCCTATGCTGCCGGCGAACCTGGAAACCTTTCGGCAACAGTTACTTATGAAGGTGTCTGTGCCGGGAAGTCCAGTCTGGCCACTTCACATGTCACCGGCCCCGGCGGCCCCTACAGTTACGAATGGCGGCAAAGCACAGATGGCATCAGCTATGGGGGCGTGACCGGCACTTCGTCTACCCTGGGCTTTACGATGCCGGCTGCGGCGGGCAGCCTGTTTTTTCAGCTGAAAGTCACAGACGGCTCCGGGGCCAGCGTGTACACCTACCGTTCGCCAAAGCCGCGCTCCCTTCCGATGTGCGGGGGCAAAATCACGCCTGAATCCGGTTTGGAGAGCAGTGCTGTTAATACATTTTCGGTCGGCCCTGTGCCAGCAGCAAACACCATCAATATCGGGTTCGAATTAGCAAACGCCGCTACAGAGACGACCATTGAACTCTACGATGCAACCCGGCGCAAGGTGTGTAGTTTGTACAAGGGCAGTGCCGGGGAAGGGCAGAATAGGGTGGAGGCCGATATCTCAGCGCTGAGCAATGGCCTGTATTTCATCCATCTCGATGCAGGCCAGTACCAGGCCCGGCAAAAGCTGCTGATCAGACACTAAAGCTCTTTATTTTTGATTTCAGATATGCAGACAATGAAACATGGACTCAGTATAGTGCTCCTAATCTTTTTGGTGCTTTGTTCCTGCAAAAAAGAAGAAGCCCCAAAAGAAAAGAAGTGGTACGATTACTACGACGGGCAACTGACCCTTAAAAGGAATGGTAAGGAAAAGAAATTTAAATTGCTTGCCCTAACAAATGATACCATTTTTTGGATCAATATCGCAGATGTACGCGATGACTTTGCATGGGATGAAGCAGAGGCTGCTTCCATCCCACTGCAGGAAGGCACTTATATATTGGAGGATTACAGAGCCTGGAAATTTGGCCCGGATACTTTTGCTTCAAGTGTTTCTACGGCATACTACAATGGATCCTTTAACCAGGGCTCTGATGTGGCGACCCCCAATTATCTCCGAAAAGACCGCCCCCGTTTTATTACTCTCAGCACCTACGATCCTGTCAATAAAACGGTCAGCGGTACTTTTTCCATGTCCTTTAAGCGCGATTCTTCTTCGCAGAAGGATAATCGCCTGGATACGGTCAGTTACACCGATGCGGTATTTTCTGCAACCCTGCATCACCGGGATGAACTGCCACAATAAATACCATTGTGGGCATTGGTTTGTACGATTGTGCTGGAAAGCTGATCAGAAATCTCTACAGAGGTAAGGAAGAGCAGGGCTTAAACAACATAGCTGCCGATATTTCGGGTATGAGTAATGGTATGTACTTTATCCGCTTACAAGCCGGAACCTAAAACAGCATACAAAAGTTAGTTGTTCATCATTAAATCTAAGAAGATGAGAATATCTATTTTAATATTTTTTAGCTGCTTGCTGTTTTGGGCTTGTAAGAAAAGAGAAACATCTTCTGATGATTCCTATAAAAGTTATAATGCTAAACTAATAATTCCACAAAACCGTATAGGTTTACCACTGTTCTTCCCGCTTTGCGGGGTCAACTACCTTCCACTGGTCTGCCTGCTGGTACAGTATGGTGAAGTAAGACGCCGGTTTTTTCAGGTGCAGGAGATACTCATGCCCCACATCTTTCATTTCCAGGCGGTAATCCTCAGTTTCTACATCAGTAGCCCCGTTCAGGTTGTACATCCACCAGGAACCCCATTGGTTCAGCGTGACCTTCAGCGTGGCGCTGTCCAGCATCGTCACATGGGCGCCGTCCCACAGCGAATTCATGTTGTACGAAGAAACGTACTGGATTTTA
Source organism: Chitinophagaceae bacterium (assembly GCA_016786525.1). GTDB lineage: Bacteria > Bacteroidota > Bacteroidia > Chitinophagales > Chitinophagaceae > Rurimicrobium. Next base: position 2,916 of record JAEUVW010000236.1, on the reverse strand, counting down.
TGCCTTGATGAATCGAAGCCGAACACGTTCAGGTTTTCCTGGAATTCGTCCCATTTGCTGGTGGCGATGATGCGGATATCGCGATAATAGCAGGGCAGGTTCAGGATCAGCACATGCGGTGTGTTTTGCCATTTGTATTGTCGCAATACCGTTCGTTGCATATGGTCGGCACGCCGCCACTGGTAGGCTTTTCCCACAGCCAGCAATGTACAGCTGCACAGGTAGACCGTCAGCAGCACTCGGGGTAATTTTGTTGCCGGAAGCAAGGAAAAGATACCAATGCTCAGCAGCATATAGAGCGGGAAACTCAGCTCGTAGCAGCGTCGGCTGTTGTACAGCTGCATGGTATCGTCAAAGTACATCGGGGAAATGATGATGATGCACAGCATCATCATGCCGAACAAGACCGTGGCGGCCTGCAGCCTTGGGGACAGTTTTTTGAAACGGATCAGCACGATGGCCGCCAGCACCAGGGCCATGCTGTAGGCACTGTAGTAAACAAAGGGTTTGTCGAGAAAAGTATAGACCGGGTGCGCCGTTTCGTAGGGCATATGGCTGGTAAAGCCCAGCAGGGTGACCAGGTATTTCAGCATCTTCGGCAGGAAATCTTTTGCGGTAAAAAAGAAATCGCCGGTAGGGCCGTAGTGAGCCACCCAGCTTCCGAAACGGAGGCGGAAGATCAGCAGGTGAAACAGGAACAGGCCCAGCTGGGGCAGGAAAATAAATTTCAGGGCCTTGCCGAAACCTGCCTTATCGATGCTGTTTTTCCAGTAATACGCGAGGATCAGGATCAGGCAAAACCATGGGGTCAGGTAAAAAATCTCCAGTGTAAAGGTGCTGAAGAAAAACAGGATCGCGGTATAGACCGCATATTTGCGTTGCCCCGTAAGCATAAGGCTGCGCGTCCATCCCAGTATCAGCAGTTGTGCCAGTACCCCCGGCAGGTAATGATAGCCTCCTTTCCAGATGGTGATCTCCGTCACGTTAGGGTTCAGTGCAAACAGCAAAGCTCCGCCCAATGCTATAGCCGTTGCGGCTTTCACCCGGAAATCACGGAACAGTTTTTGGCAAAAAGAGAAAATGAGGGTGCTGTTCAGTGCATGCAGGCCGGTCAGCAGCAGGAACCAGGGCAGGCCTTTGGTCCAGAACAAGCTGATCCATAGGAAAAGCTGCAGGTGTGTGACCTGGTAATAACTCTTGACATTGAAATCCTTGCTGTTCAGGAAATCCCAGAAGCGGTACTTGCTGTAATAATCCAGCAGGCCTTCGAAATCTCCGTTGAAACCTGCCCGCCATGCCGGCAGGGTGAGCAGGGCAACAGCGCACCAGAGCACAGCAAACAGGTATTTGGGACGGCCGGTGACCGTATCGTATATCTTCTGGAAAAGCCCCTGGCGCATTAGGTTTATTTTTTTGCAAGTTATTCAAAAAAACTGCTTGTAATCTCTATTACCTTTGTGCCTCATTTTAAAGAGGCGAAACTTATGCGTTATTGGCGGCATTACCCGAAATTCATGCAGGTGCTCCTGCTCATGCTGATGATCTTTACATTGGCATCCTTTTCAACGGTTATCGCCCATTTTACGCTTCCTTCTTTTTTCGGGCTTTCGGCCGCGTCGCTGCAGGATATCGGTATGGAAAGCAGCCGCCGGGTGATCTCGGCCACGCAGTATGTGCAGGGCCTGCTGAGCTTGTTTACCTTTTTGCTCAGCGCCTTGTTGTTTGCTTACCTGACTCATCCGAAGCCGGTATCTTACCTGGGCCTGCGCAGCCCGGGCCGTCCCCTGCAGGTGCCCTTGGCCGCCGTATTGATGCTGGCAGCCATGCCCCTGGTCAACCAGCTGGGGTACTGGATGCAGCAGATCGATTTCGGCAGCGGGGCCAAAGCATCTTACGAGCGGGGGCAGGAAGTGATCCATGCCATGATGAAAGGTTCTTCTGTTCCGGATTTGCTGATCCACCTGCTGCTGTTTGCCGCTTTGCCGGCCCTGGGAGAAGAGTTCCTGTTTCGCGGTGTCATCATGCGCCTTTCCTACAGCAACTCGAAAAATATTCATTTCGCGATACTGGTCTCTGCAGCCATATTCGGTATGGCCCACGGTTCGGTGTACAATTACCTGCCGATCATGCTGATGGGTGTCTTACTGGGGTACCTGTACTACCTCAGCGGCTCCATCTGGCTGAGTGTGCTGGCGCATTTCCTGAACAACAGCTTGGGGGCGATCGGGCTGTTCCTGGTCAACAGGGGAGTGGTGAGCGCCGCAACCGGAGATGCAGAGCAGTTTTCCTGGTACGTGCTGCTGATCTGTGCGATCGTATTCGGAGCCCTGTGCGTTTTGCTGCGCAAACAGGCTACGCCCCTGCCTGCAGACTGGTCTGACGATTTTAAAGGAGAACGATAAACAACAACTGATACTTTGAACTGGAAAACTTTTTTTACACGTACCGGCACCGCTATTGTTTTTGCCATGGTGATGATGGCCGGGCTTTTGGGTAAGCCGCTTTGGTTCCTGGCGCTATTGCTGCTGATCCAGTTCCTTTGCATTAAGGAGTACTTCAGCCTGCTCAAAAAGATGGACCCGGAAGCCGGTTATCCTATCGGTGTTCAGGCCTTGGTGCAGCTGTTTGGGGTACTGTGCCTGCTTTTCTGCTCCCCTCTTTTCGAAGGACAGGCCAAAAGTTTTCTTCCCGGCCTGCTGTTTATCCCGGCTTTGCTGTTGCTGGTCCAATCGCTGCAGAAAGGCGGAAGCATCAGCCAGGCTTTCCAGTCCCTGGGCGCCTTATTGTATATCTGTCTGCCCGTAAGCCTGCTGCTGCTGCTGCGCGGGCAAAGCCTGGTGCTGCCGCTGGGCCTGATCCTGCTGATCTGGATCAATGATACGATGGCCTATATTGTCGGCTCCTTTATCGGTAAAA